>JANPCA010000022.1:0-23174 GCA_031430715.1 Hyphomicrobiales bacterium
CGGTGAATGGCTTGACGGCCTACCGGGTAGCCATCAGATTGCGCAGCGCCGTGCGGGCCGTCGCATCGGCCAGCACTGGGCCTTGCAAAATTCCGATGAAAGCGGCGAAGCCGACGAAACGGCCGCCCACCGTTCCGGAATTACCGATGCCGCCGATCAGCAGTTTTTCCACACCCGCCGCTGTCGAGAAATCAATAGTGGCGCCAGTCACTGGGGTCACCGCAACGCCGTCTTCGTAAAGATTGATAGTGTTGCCGGTGTCGTCATAGACAATCATGTAATCGTGCCACGCGCCATCGCGCCGGTCGGCAGCCCCGGCGATGCTTGACCCAGAAGATTCGCGGGTGCGGAAGTTAATCAAACCCGTTGAGCCGTTGAACCCGGCGATGACGGCGTCCGTCGAACTGACCTCAGTATAAGACCCGAGTAGATTGCCGCCGGTAAAGGTTCCAAAAGCCAGGCCATTCGCCGTTGTCGAGGGCACGGGAATGCGCGTCTTGAAAGCAACGGACAAGCCAGTCCCCGTTGCGAAAATTGGCGTGTTGTTGGTCTCAACACCGCTGACATCGAGGACCGAGGCACAGGCCATCGCGCCATTGTTGTTGGAATCGAGCGCATTGGGAGACGAGCCGCCCGCGCCAAAGGCCAGAACTGGCCGCCCGGTGATCGAATCGGTGACAATATGCGGATGCCGCAACTGGCCGGGATGCGGGGTCAGCAGCCGCCGGCCGCAGCGGTCGAGCAGATAGGCCCCAGCTATCAATCCGGCTGGTGTCATTCCGAGAGCATACTGCGGCATTGACGCTTCAAGCCAGACGGCCCGCCGCGTGTCGGCGAGCGAGTCGAAATAGGCCCATGCCGCCATGTCGGCGGCGGAGGGTCTGGCCAAGGGCAAGGATGTATTGGGGTTCGTGGCCCCCTCGAAGGCATAGAGCGTCGACATGATGCTTTCCTCAGAACAGTTCGGTAATCAGGCGGCCAACGGCGTTCAGTTCCTTGCGGCCCGGATGGTTTTGCATTGTGGCTTCGCAGAGTTCGTTCTCGGCCAGGCCAAGGCCGCCCAGGTTGATTGGATCGAAAAGCCGCGCCGTCGAAACAAGGGGAATGCCGAGCGTGTCCGCCACCTGCGCTATCTGTCGGCAGGTCTCGCGCCACTCCATGATGCGGTTGCGAAACCGGGTGTTGGGCCTGACCGGCTGCACCAGAATCATCAGGATGCCGGCGGCAAGGTAACTCTCGCAGATCGCCTTGACATTGGCGTAGGTATAGCTCGCGCCCAGCTCGTTCATGCCCGGCGCGTAACACACGATGTCGGGCGTATCGGCGATGATGTTGGCGATCTTCGAGGCGTGGCCCTGGTTGTAAAAGCCGTTACTCAACGTGTTGATCGAACTGGTGCCGCCGATGCCCCAGTTGCGATAGTTGGTGGCGATGCCATGGCTCGCCTCAAGCCATGCCAGGGCGGTCCAGTTCCAGCCCTCCTTGACATGCGTGGCACCCCGCCCGTCGCTAAAATCATAGACCGGGATCGGCGCCCGTGCGGCGCTATCATAACGGTCAAAATAGCCGGCAACATCGCGCCCCTGATTGGGGGCACCGTTCATTTCAACGGCGGTGCCGCCGCCCATGGCGGTGATCGAGTCACCCTCGCCGCACCACTTGAGGGTTTGTGCCAGCCGCGTCTTCTTCTCGATCAGAATGCGGTGCTTGCGCGCCCGGCGGCGTTGCAGGGCGAGGTCGGCCTCGATCTCGTCCGCTCTCTCGAGACGAACGTCCGTGCGGAACTGGAAAAGCGGCGTTAACTCCACTGTATCGACTGTGCGGAACAACCGGAACAATGCCTGATGCCCCGCCGGAAGCGCCGGTTCGAACATTGAGGCAACGCGCAAGCGTTCGGTTCCCGCCGTGACCGTCATCGCCAGGTTCTGCGGGTCCACGCTCACCAGATCGGCTCTGATCCTGTGCCCGGTGTAATTGACCGAAACGTTGAAATCGGCGGTATTGACGAGGCCGGTGAGGACGCCGCGATCCAAGTCCACCGAATAGTGTGTCCCTTCGGTCAGCACGAGGGAGTCGGACACCCGCGTCACCGCGACGGCGCGCGCATACTGATAGGCGAGCCAACCCGCATCCTGATACCGCATGCTGACGATTTCGCCCGTCACGCCGGCCGAGGCCGGAAGCGCCGATGTGACGCTGGCTTGCTGGGTGTAAAGCCAGCCGCTCGGCGTCTTCAATCGCACCGGGGGAATCGCGATCACTGTGCCGCTGCGCGACAAGGGCGCTAGATCGTTATGCACCTCGCGCCGTGCAAGGCCGAGAGGCGAAGCGATGTAATCGACACCGCGCCATAGGCTGCCGACGGCCCGCGCCGATGTCATATAGCCTGCGGCATCAAGCGTTGCGCCAATCACAATACTATCGGGCTCGCCACCGGCAAAACCGGCGCACGGCCCCCGGAATCTTCTGGCGGCCATGTTCCAGTTGCCAACCGGCGTCAGTTCAAGGGGGTTGCCGTCACTGCGAAGCGCTCTGACACCACGAGATGTCCGATCGGTCCACACGCTGGCCAGGAGCGATGACGGATCGCTGGACGAAAAGCCGTAGTTCGGTCCGCGAACGACAGCCGCGGCTTCGCCAGCCAAGCCTTGCGAGCCCGCTGGTCCGGGCGGTCCAGTTGGCCCCTCGATCCCAGAAATCACGACATGACCAGAGAGTCCGTTGACAGTTGCAACCGGCCCGGAGCGACTGATGACCTCGAAGACCGGGCGCGGCACCGCGTCGGTGAAGTCCCCCGGATCGAAAGTGGCGACGGCCTTGGCAAGCGTGAGCATGGGAATATGAGTCCTTTAAACGGGCCGCGAGACCGGCCAGACCCAATCGGGCGGCACCCGCACCCAGGTCGAGACGTTCAGGCCGAAGATGCGGAAGGAGATGCCGCGCGCCGGAAACTTGGCGGTCGCGGTGGCGGGAAGCGAGATCAGCAGTGTTACCGAGCCGTCGTCATTGTTGGGCCTGAGGATGGTGGCGAGATCGGTCGACGCCGTGTACAGCACCGAGGGACTCGATGAGCGCCGCCGAAACTCTGCCTTCAACCCGCGCGTCTTGAGGCCATGCACCGTCACGTCCGTCGCGGCGAAATTGATGGCGATCACCGTGTCCTCGCCCACCGGGATCGGGATCACATCGAACTCGGATGAGGGCATGGAGTATTTCTTCCTATTGCGGTTTCTTGAGCGTCAGCGCGGTGACGAAGCCGCCGCCGCGATCCAGCGAATGCGTCACCTGGTCGATCAGATAGGCGCCATCGATCCCGGCCCGCGCACCTGAGACGGTGCAGGAAGCTTCCGGCTGAGCCAGGGGTTCGCCGTTGATTGTCACCGTGCCCTCGCCCTTGTCGCGCTCGGCCTCGCCCGCCTCACGACCCGCCTTCGACTTTGCTTCGGTCTCGCCGCTGGCGGCAAACCGTGAGCGCCCCTTGGCCTTGGCTTCCGTGTCCGCGGTGGTGGCGGTCTCGGAAACCCACTTGGCTTTCTTCCGGTCATACCAGCGCGTTTCGGTCTCTTTCATGCGGGGCCGACCGAGGTAGGGTTTGATCTTCCAGTCGATCAGGTTCACACCCCGCGCCGCCGTGACCGGAGTCAGCGGCTTGCCGCTCGCCGATTGGCCGGCATTGCGCTTCACCATCACGGCCCGGTCACCCATGATTTTGAAGGTGCCGCCCACCATCTGGCTGAGCCGGTGCCCCATATGCACGAAGCTCTCGTTCAACTGCGCAAAGTAGGGCAGCTTGATTCCGGCGATCTCGGCTGCCACCAACACGGCGGGGATGCCTGCCGCGGCGCCGGCCGCTTTCAGGATGTCGCCCACCGTCATCTCGTCATAATGCTTGTCGCGCGGCTCGCGGGACTGGCCCTTGGTGTCCATGCCGGTACAGCCGATGCTTAAGGTCAGGCCGGATCGCGAGCCTTCGCTCTGCACGTCGTTGACCTTTCCGCGGAACACTTCCGTCACAGCACCCCCCGCCCATCCCAGCAGGATTGACACCGCCGCGTCATCGCGTGGCATCTGCACCCGGCCACCGCTGTCATCGACACTGATTGCCGCCTGGTCGCTCACCCCGCCGGACTGCAGCGTCACCGAGAGCGACGTGAGAATGGGCCGAAACGCCGACGAGACGTTCTGTCCGTCAACGATGATGGAATAGATCGCCCGCTCGGATGCCATGAGATCGGATCGTCAGCTCCAGAGCACGATCACGTCGGGATTGCTCCGCTCTTCCGTGTCGATCGCCGGGATGACGAACTTCGTCCCCACCGGCAGACACATCCCAAGCCTCGCCAGACCCTGATTGGCGTCCAAAACCTTTTCGATCACTCCGTTCATCGGCTGCCGGAACTTGCGCCACAAAATGAGGTCCAGCGTCAGACCCTCGCCGGTCACCGTCACCGCTTCGCGCACCGTCCTCATCGCAACACCGTCCTCATCGCAACAGCGACTCAAAGAGCGTTGCCACGAAGCTGAAGGCCGAAGGCCGCGGCGCGCGCACCAGCGACACCGTGAAGTCCACTTGCTGGCCAACACCGTCGTGATCGAGATAGCTCGACTTCTCCTCGACACTCTCGATCGCGAACCAGCCCAGCGACATGCCGTCGCCACGCATCAAAAACAGCGCGATGCCGGATTGCCGCATGGCGTGAAGTTCCGCCATCTCGTTCAGTCCGCCAAGCCGCTTGGGCAGCAGCTTGCCCATGATCTGGTAGGTCTCTTCGCCCTCGCCCACATACTCAAGCGGCTTCCTGGCGCCCACCACGTCCTTGCGCGCGAAGTCGGTCGCGGACGAGCGGGTGTACTCATGCGTGTTGAACGGTGCCACGTCGAAGGTCACCGAGCCCAATTGCATCAGCATGGGCTACCAGCCGGTTCCGCCGCCGGGGCCGGTATCGGCATGGACGCCGCGCACATTGCTCACCGAAGAGTTGAGACTCAGGAGTTCCTGCCGCAGCGTCTGCACCTTGCCGATGGCCGCGGTAATCGAATCCTGGTTGATCAGCGGCGATACGGTGATGCCGAGCAGCGAGATCAGAGCGGCACTGAGGCTTTGGGCTTCGCTGCGGGTTTCCTGCGCGCCGTCGAGTTTGACGGATGGCATATCTCTGTTGCCCTTGCCGGGGGCAATCTTTTGATCAGCGAAAGTACCGAGCCAGTCCCAAAAGTTGATGACCGGCGTCGCTATCGAGTCATGAACTGAGCGCCCAGCCCGCGCCGCCGGATTATTAGGATTGAAAGGTCCGTATTTGCGGACCTTCTTGTCAAGATCATCGAGACCAAGCACGTGCTTCGCTGCGGAAATCTCTGCGGATAAGTCCCTCAGACCGGCAGCAAAATCGCGGAGAAAGCCAGACGCCGCTGACAAAGCTCCGGCATCGCCAACGGTGATCAGGAAATCCGACATCGCGGCGGTAAACTTGGTCCAGTCGCCGTAGATTCCCTCTGTCGACCTGGCGGATGCCCGCGCCGCCTCGCCCTTGCCCTCGCCCTCCAGCCCCGTCAGCGCGGTCTGATAGCTGTCTCCCAAAAGCATGGAGATCAGACGTGAACCGTGCTTGGCCTGGAAGATGCGGGCGATTTGACCAAGCGTTGCGCCTTTCTCGTTGAGATCGCCAAGCAACTTATCGAAGTCAAGTTCTTCATTTTGCGATTGCAGGAACTTTGCAACTGCGCTGGCGATCTTCTCCTTGTCCTGCGGACCCTTGGAGCCGGTTTCCTTATTGTAGAATTCGGTCAGCAAGGCCTGCATGCCCTCGACGTCTTCGAAGTCCTTGCCCTTCAGTGCCTTGTTCAACCGTTTCAGCGCACCTTTTTTCATTGGACCGAACCGGTTCATCATGCCGGCCATCGATTCTTCCGGCGTGAATTCGCGGTTTGATACGGCGTAGTCGGAAAAATTGAGCCCAAGTTCAGCCATGGCCTGACGGCCATCGGCGGTTGGCTTGACGGTGGAAACCAGGAACGAGCGGAGCGCCGTGCCGGCTTCGGCGCCGGTCTGCCCATCCCTCACCATCGTTATGAGCGCGGCCACCGCCTGCTCCGGCGACAATCCCAGAAGATTGGCGGCTCCACCGGCGAACTTCAACCCGGCGCCGAAGTCGTCAACATTTCCCTGCGTCTCGTTGGCCGCATAACTTAGCGCGTCGGCGATGCGCCTAGCATTCTTCCTGGCATCCGCTACCGAATCCATGGCGAGCTTAAACTGTGCGGCAGCTGAAATGATATACCGGCCGGCGGACTCCGGGTCCGTGTCGCCGCCCCTTGACAGTTCCAGCGCCGGTCCCATGGCGCCTGCCGCTCCCCTGGGCGACAAACCGGCTTTCAGGAATTCCTTCTCGACCATCAAGGCACCGGTTGGCGAGGCCAAGCCAGTCCTCACCGCCACGTTGCGGGCTTCTGCGGCGAGCCATTCGGCCTCGGCGTCACTGGCGCCGCCCTGACCTCGCACCAGGGCTTTCTGTCTCTCAAATTCAAACACCTGCTGCAAGGCGTCGATGACACCATAGCCGACCCCAAGCCAGCCCACGGCCCTGCGCGTCCCGGCCACGATGCCCGTACCGCCGCTTGCCCCACTGGTGCCGGAAGTGCCGCGTGGCGAACCGGCCGCGGGACTACGCGCACCAGCGAACTCTTTCTGAGCCGCCGCCAGCGTTCTCTGCCGCTCCATTGCGGCGTTCGTTCGCCTTATCTCGTCCCCGAGCATGCGCTCTTTGGTTTCAAGGCCCTTCAAGCCGCCGGCGCTACCAATCTCCTGCAGCGAGGTCTTGATCTTAGTTGACTGCTCCTTGAAATCTAAAGCAGTACGCTTCACCAGCCGTCGCGCCGCGTTCAGATCTTTCTCAACACCCTTAATGCCGCCCCCGCCGCTGGCCCTGAGTTCCTGCAACTTTCTGGCTAGGTTCTGAACATCGGTCTGCGCATCACGGAACTTCGCCCTGGCCTCCTTGAACCCGGCGAAGTTCGCATGGAACGTCGACTTCATCCGGCCAAGTTTTTGCGCCTCAACCTCAGCCTTCTTCAGCGCGTCGGCAAGCTTGTTGACCTCGCCAATGCCCTGCTTGAAGCTCGTGCTCTTGCTGGCGTCACCGATACCCTTGAGCGACTTCGCGGCTTTCCCCGCCGGTCCCGACACACGGTCGGTAAGCTCGACGATCAGCCGAGAGACAAGATCAGGCATCAGGCGATCCCGCTTCCGCTTCGCGCAGCAGCCGGACTTGTCCGCACCAGGCGATCAGGTCGTCAAACTCCATGTCCATGGCCTCTGCCCGGCTGAAGTTCAGGTAGCGGCAGACGATGGCGACATAGCTTCGCCAGGCTCTAGGGTCGGCCCTGACGCTTCCTTTGCTCCCGTCACGCGGCGGGGCAAAAAACGTTGGGCGACCTCCTGCACCTTCATCTCGTCATCGACATCCAGCGCGTCCATCACCACGTCTGGCGCATCGAACATCGGGAACCGGGCAGGCTTGCTGTCCTCGTCTCCCAGAGACTCGTAGAAGTCGCGGATCTGTGAAGCCGTCATCCGGCGCACCTCGATTTCGGTCCACACCTTGCCGTCATATTCGACCGGCCATTCCAGCGTCACCGTCTCGCTGCGCTTAGCGCCGCCAATGCGCTCGACGAACTTCGGCGGCGCGGGCTTGTCTTCCGCCGCAGCCTGCTCAGGCATCTTTTCCGGTCCGGCCATGGTTTAAGCCCCCGTGCCGGGAATACGCAGGATGCGGTTCATGTCATTGACCTGGGAGACCCCGCCGACGCTCCAGCGGTTCGTCCAGTAGTCAATGTTATAAACCTCGTCATTGTCGATGAAGAGCTTGTAGGAGGTGATTTCCTTGATCTCGTAATCGTGATCCATGCCCTCGCCGCGCTTGAAACCGGAACCCGAAATCTTGCTGATCACCCCCTCGATGATCGCCTTGCCCTCGATCTGCTGGTTGGAGCGCTTTTCGCGGATGACCATGTAAGCCGTGAAGTTGCGCCGCATCGTCGAGCCCAGCCCGAACAGCGCCAGCCGCTTCGGGTCAATGCCCTTCAATTTGAAGGTGACGCTGAGCGCCCCCATGATCGTGGTGGTGAACTCCACACCCATCACGCCGCCACCCGGCTCATGCCCGATGGACTTCTGCTCGAGGTCCGGCAGCTTGATGTCTTCAAGCGTCAGATGGTTCGATGCGCCCGGATCGTGGTCGCCGCAAAACAGATTCGCAGCCTCCACCAGATAGATATTCGCCATGGTGTTGTCCTCTCTTCGGGAATGCCGGCGTTACAAGGTTTGGTCGAGTTGCGATTGCAGGTTGGCGATCATCTGATCCAGCGCGGGCAGATAGCGGGCCGACTGAATGTGAATGCGGCGCAGCACCGGCGGCTCCTCGGCCAGGAAGAGCAGCTGCACCCGGCCCAGCCGCAGCTGCTGGGAGGAATTGCCTTCGGACGGGATACGCACCCGGTAGCCCAGAATGTGATCGGCGGCCTGCAGGTCGCGCAGGAAGCGGTCCATCGTATTGTGGATGGACTGAATGGTCTGGCCCGTCAGGTTGAAGCGGCCGAGATAAAAGCGCAGCGTCCTGAGGAACGACAGGTGGATGTAGTCGCGCATGCGGGTTACGTTGTAGAAGCGCCAGGTCTCGTCCTCGCCGGCATTGTCGGTGCCAATGTAGATGAAGCCACCCGAAGCAATCGCCGTTTCCACACCCGCCTCGCCGCGCACGATGATGCCGCCGTTGAGCGCCAGGATCTGCTGGCCCTCGGTGGCGCCATCGGTGAGCGAAAAGCTCATTGCCCGGTTCGGCCCGACGATGCCATGGACCGGCTGATTGGCCCATGACTTGGACGGCACGCCGGCATTCTCATAGTCGCGGCGCACCGCAATACCGAGCACCGTTGGCGATGCCGGCTTCACCACCGCGCCGACACCGAACTTGGCAGACGTTTCAAGCGGAATGATGCGATCCGACTGGATCGTCTCGCGCCAATTGGTGAAGGCCAGAAGTGTCGAGGCTGGGCCGTCGACCACCGCATGGGCCAGCATCTTCTCCAGCACGGCGGGAAGGGCGGCCACCACCGGATTGGCCAGTGTGCCGATCACGGCGGTTGCCGCCGCACCCGTGCCGCCACCGCCCGAGAAAGCGATGGTGGGCGCCGAGGTGAAGCCCACACCCGGATTGGTGATGATGGCGCCGGTCACGACACCGCCGGCCACCACCGCCGTGGCCGCCGCACCCGTGCCGCCACCGCCGCTGAACGCCAGCGTGGGAGCCGTGGCATAGGCGGCGCCGCCACCGGTGATGTTGATGGCATCAACCCCGGTCTTGGTCTGATGCGTGTAGCCCGGCGCCGCGATCAGGCGCGGTATGATGCCGAGCAGCGGGCCAGCCTCGGGCAGCGCCCAGATGCCGGTTTTATTGAGTGAACTTCCGACGATGCGCCCAATTACCGCGTCGTCGCCACCTCCTCCCGCGACACGGACAATCACAACCTTGGCCGCCGACTGAAACTCGCCCAGCTGCGCATTGATCATTTCGATTGCGTCTGGCAGCGTTCCATTCGATCCCAATGCGGCAAGTGCTGCACTGTCGTCGGAGAAGATCTGAACTGGCGTATCAAACGGGAACACGAGGTCATCGGCTGATCCCGCAAAGCCAATAAGCCCGATCACCGACATATCGGCGCCGATAACGCTCTTCGGCTCGTTGTCCAGGCGTTCGAAGGTAATTCCAAAGGTTGGATTGGTCATGCTGTCCTCCAGACAGAGTTAGGCTTTGAGTAAGCGAAGCGAGGCTTTGACGGGATTGGGCATCACGCCATGCCGAGTACGATGATGTTGGCGTTGTCGATGCTGCCGCTCGACGCATCGATCCGGATGTGCGTGCGGATCGTAAGTCCGGTGTCGAGAAACGATCCCCGGATGGCCATGTGCGCGGCCCCGTTCTTCCATGCGCCGAAGAGTTCTCCGGACATTGGCCTGGCCTGACTGGCGCCGTTCAGCCTGATCTCGCCCGACCACCCGCCCTCGGTGCCGGAGTTTGAGACCGGGGTTGCCGATCCGCCGGTCAGCAGATTCGCGGCACTCGAAAGATTGGTTTCGGCGCCAGCCCCCGCCGCGATATCCTTGACCCATTGGCAGGCGCTGGTGACATTCGAATAAATGGTTCCGCCATCGGTGCTGGACTTCATCACCAGGTGGACGCCATCGGTGACTGGCTGCAAACGGCTGATCAGTATGCGTATGAAGCGCATGCCGGAAATCGCGAAAGAATAATTGCCTACCGGTGTCGTGATGTTCGTTTGGGCAATCCGCTTCCAGCCCGCTTCCGAGGCCAGCGCGTAACGCGCGTCCTGCTCGGCCTCGCCCGCCCGCACCCGTTCCCAACCGCCCCATGCGCCAGCGGTTTTGAATCGCCGGTAAGCGGTTGATCCGTCGCGCGCCACCAAATCCTGGCGGATATAATTGACCGAATAGACATTGACTATTCCAAGGAATTGGTCGGCAGCCGGGCTGTTGGCGGCTGTGATGCCAGCCTGATAGAATCCGGCCGTCACGGCGCTGTCCCAGTCGGTCACCACAACCGCCGTCTCCCGCAATCGGGCCGGCAGGGCGGCGTTGTCGAGGACACTGCCCGTGAAGAAAGGCAACTGGCTTCCCGCCAGTTTCGAAGCGCCATCAAGTCCGGCATAGCCGTTCGCCGCGTTCTTGCCGGTGAGCAACTGATAAGCGGCCAAGGCCGATATGTTGGCCTTCAGCGCCACGCTGACCAGAAGGGTGGCCACATCCAAATCGATGGCTTCGAAAGCATCGTTCACGCGCGGCGCGTCGTAGTCAATCTGATTGGAGGGCAGTGCCAACGGATAGTTCCGGTTCACGGTCTTGGCGTCAACGTTCGGCATCTTATCCCCTTACTTCGCCAAGGCCATGAAGTCTGAAACCTGCGGACGAGCCGCAGGTGTTCCATTCAAAATCACCCGCATCCGCACCAGCGAAGCACCTGCTATCCCTGTGGTGCGCTCACGGAAGGTCTCAACCCATCCATCATTGAGTACCGTGGTGGTGATCAACGGCATGCTCTGCCATGTGCCACTCAAGTCGGTATCGACCTGCACGTTGACACTCGCACCAGAGGGAATGAGCGCCTTGAGATAGTTGGCGATGGTCACCGCCGCGTTGCTCGGGAACGATACCGTGACATAAGTACCGGATGTCCTGATTTCGCCCGTGACGAGAGTCACGCCCGGATAGAGGATGGGAGATACCTTGGACGTGCCCTTGAGCACCGCCCTCAAGTTCACTGTTTCGGTGATGTAGGACTTGAACTGCTTGGCCTGAAATGGCTTCAGCCGGATCACCTGGCCCGAGGCCCGCACCAGCTCGAAATAGAAGCGGGCGTCTTCATCGGGCAAGTCGACGGCGGCGCGGATCACCACGTCCGACATATCGGTGACGTTGATCGGGCCGAAGTTGTAGACTTTCTCGACCGGTAAGAATTTCGCGGCCACCACCCGGAAGCACAGATCGGCATCCTGAACAGGAGTCCATGTCCGGGCATTCGACGACACCAGGAAGACGCCGACCGTGTAGGGCTGCGCCGCGATGCGGTCGCCCGTGGCAAGGTCGATGCTGCCCAGCCGCGCAATCGAAACCGAGTGCAGGGCATCGTCGGTCTTGATGACCCAGGCCACCTCGACATCGGCAGGAACCCATACCGGCCGCACCAGGCGGCAGCGGTGAAAGGTGTTCAGCACCACATCCGCCATGTCGATATTCGACTGGCCCCAAACTGTTCTGGTCGGAATGCCGTTCTCGACCGTCACCAGATTGACCGTCACGCCATTGACATTGCTGCCCCGCGCGCAGAAGCGCAGATCGACGGCGGTGATGAACCGGCTCTCCGTCAGCATGAATGTCTGCGCCAGCGGGTCTCTATTCCCGTCATTGCCGCCGATCTCGTCGTCAACGAAGTCCTGTGTCCGGGTGACTGTCGTCACCTCGCGCATAACCTCGATCTCAACCCGGCCTTGGCCGACGAAGAAGGATCTGGCTTTGCGCATCGCTCCGGTGACGGCCCGCACCGTCTTCTTGCCCGCCTTCACCTTTTCGGGAATGGTGAAGGTGCCAGACACGGTGCCGAGAGGCCCCGCCGTGAGGGGCGGGCCAGCCGGCAGGACATCGATTCCGTCGAAGGTCAGTTCGTCGAGCGTTTCGTTCTCGATCATACCCCGGACGGTGAAATCCACGTCGATCTCACGCAGAAATTCCAGAAGTTCCACCCGCTGGTCAACCTGCTCTTCCTCGGTTTGTGTCGCGACCTGATTGCCGAAGCCGAAGGTATCGGTCTGTTTCGAGAGCCAGATCGTGTCGAACTCGGTCCAGAAATCGGTCGGCGGATCGAGTGCTATCTCGATCGGTTCCGGATCGAACACCAGGAACGGATTGATAAGCTGGCATTCCGAGTACAGCGGCTGGTTGATAATGTTCTCATCTTCGTATTCGAGCATCACCGGACCAGGCATCTCCTGGCGGAAGAAGGTGGGATCGATCGCCAGTGTGAGCCGCCCGCCATTGATGGCGGCGGTCTGTGCCACGCCTGCATCCCGGTAAAGATCGTCGGTGAACGGATCGACAAAGGTGCCGCGCTTGGCGGCCGGGTCGCGAGCATCCAATTCGCGCGCCAGACGCTCCTGGGCAATCAGGTACTGCTGATCGAACAGAATGCCGATGTAGCGGATCAGTTCGGCATAGGGCACCGAGCGGATGCCGGACGGTTTCACCGATGCCCGCCCGATCCACTTGTTGGTGACCTCGGCCAGCACCAGCAGGCTTGCCGGATAAATCGGCGGCAGCGGGTTGTCGTCGTCGCTGTCGCCGGTGATGTAGACCGGTGCCCCAAAACGGTTGAGGCAGACCAGATCGACGCGCGGCAGTTTCCATGCGTAGGTGAGAATGACCTGGCCGCCCGTCACACCCGTCAGGATGGTGATGGTCTTGTCATTGAACGTGTAGCCGGTGCCGGGCGAGACGGCGTCCAGATAGCGGTACTTGACGGTATACGTCGATCCGCCCGCGGGCTCGATGCCGCCCGGCGCCCAGCTCACCTTGTCGGCGTCAAGCACATAATCGGTAGTAGTAGTGTAAGTCGTTCCGCCCTGCTTCACCTCGATCAACGACAGCACCGAGGTGCGGGTCAAGGTGTCTTTGCCATTCGTGGTGCCGCCGCGCGTCACCGTGTCGGTGCGCTCCCGCTCGACCACCACGGTTGTCACCGATGAAATTGGGAAGTGGTTGACCTTGATCACCGCGGTTCCGGAACCGGCGTCGTCGAAGAACTTCAACTCGGCCTCGATCAGTGCCGTGTCGGGCGCCTCAAGGACTTCCAGCCGAAGCTCTTCCTTGCGGGTGCGCTTGAAGCCCATGATGTTGGCTTCGCCGCGCCCGATCGTGAACGCTTGTTTGCCTGCCCGCCGGCCCAGCGCCGTAACCTTGCAGCCCTTGACCACGTAATGTCCGTGCGCGCCGCGGTCATAGATGGCGATAGCGTTGTTGACCCCGGACAGCTCGGCCGGCAAATCCTGGTCGAGCGGAACGCCGTTCAGCAGGCGATAGACGGAATAAAGTTGCCCCTGCTGGCTATCGCCGCGCCAGCCCCAAGACACGGTCTCCCGGACGCGCGCCGCCGTGGGCTCGCCTTGCGCATCGCTACCGGCATGCAGGCCCAGCAGATCGGCGTCGTCGTCGTAGGTGACGGTTTCCGAGATCAGCCGGACCCCGATCACCGTTTCGCCGGTCATCGGCACATCGTTCAGAACGGCGGCGGGAACATCGCGCACGTCGCCGTTCAGGAACACCTGGCCGGCGGTCAATCGCACCCGTTCGAGATCGACGTTAACGTTGATGTCGGCGCCCCGGATGCGGTTGCCGTCACGAGCCGTCATTCCGGCCACCCGGCGCACCTTGTTGCGCAGGATCGACTGCAATTCGTTCAGGTCGGCGCCTTGCAGATAGCCGCCGTTCGCGTCATCGGACTCCTGAAAGACAACTTCGCTGAAATCCGGCTTTTCGGCATGCCTGTCATAGGCGCGCGGAAGTCCGGACTCGTGTTCGAAATCGGCCATGTTCTAGGGCATCCTGAGTAAGGTCCGGACCCGCTCGCGCACGGTCAGGCCAAAGGGAATGGTTACGTCACGCACCGCCACGGCGGGCTTGTCAAAATTCAATTGCAAGGTTTCTCCGGCCCACAGCAGGCCGGACTGGCTGTTGTCGGAAGGAACCGCACCGAAGTACATCCTGGCGGTGGTTGCCGTCCGGCCCTCCCCGTCACCGAAGGCCGTCCGGGCCTCGACATAGACGGCCGTTCCGGGCCCCACGCTGCAGCGTTGACTGCCCACGGCGAGTGGCCCGTCGCCGTTCAACACGACGCGCGCCACGATCCTGGCCCGGCGATAGCCGATCAACCCATCCGCATCGCGGAACTGCACCCAGCAGGGCAGTCTGGACAGCCTGGCCGCCATCGCGCGGCTGCGGTAGACAATCAGGTCGTCGGTCCATAAGAAGTCGGCGTCGGACCACTCAAATGCCAGGTCGGCCCAGGTTGGCGGGAAAGAGTCCGGCGGCAGCCAGACGCCGAGCGCTTCAAGACTCGCCTGACTGAGCGTGACATCGTGATCGCGGTTGCGTCCGAAGCTCCAGCGCGCGGCGGTGCCCGGCAGGGCGATCCCTGAGTCCTGGCTGAGGTAGCCGTAGCTCAGGCGATGGCGCGACAGTTCGAAGGCCGGAACATTATAACCCCGATAGCCTCGGCGCAGATAGGAGCGCACCGCGACAGAGAGATTCGACAGGAACTCGATATGCCGGAGATCGGGCAACTCATTGTCGCGGACCCGGTCAAGGTGGATTTCAAACCGGTTCCATCTCCGTCTGTAAAAGGCGGCGTCCAACACCTCACCGTCATAGGTAAGCCAGCCCAGCGCCTGCAATACGGCGGCGGGCGTGCCCCGGATGCGCTGCCAGTCAATCCCTTCGTCAATAAGGTCTTCGACATCGTCAAAGAACCGGCTGAGGTCGCCCAGGCCATACTCCGCCACCAGGAAGGGCTCCAGCACCGCGTCCAGCGGCCGCCGCAGTTTCCATCCGGTGATCTTGTCGACTTCAGTCCCGAAGCGGCTCTCAAGGTCGATGGCGCCTTCCAGCGCCAGTTCCACCAGCGAGGCATTGCGCGGCAGCAGCGTTTCGGTCACGTGTCGCGGCCCATGAAATTGAGCGTGATGTTGCCGAGCGCCAGGGCTTCATGGTCTGGCACGATGATATCGGCGGCGGGCCTCACGATCCGCACCTTCTGAACGCCTGGCGGCAGCAGACGGGCGATGATCCACGAGCGCGTCAGGTCGCGGCCTATGCCGCCCTCGCTTTCCCACGCCGCGGCAAGCGATGTTTCGAGATCGTCCATGACCGAGCGCGGCGTTCCGGTTAGCAGCCAGACATCGGCCTCGACCGGCTGCACGTAACTCACCGCCCCCACAACGTCGAGGGTATCATTGACCATCCGCACCGCCGGCGCGTTCAAAGCATCGGTTACGGTGTTGATTAGCCCCAATGTCGCTACGCCGCCGTTGTTGGTCGAAATGATCGACACATGCACGATCGGTGTCAGCGAGTCCCGCCACACATGGGCGTCCTTGACCAGCACCGAGGCGCCGAGCGCCTTGGCCCTGTAGCGGTCAGCCGTACCGCCCGGCGAGCGGCCTGCGATTTCCAGAACCGTTCGGTTGCGAAACGCCTGGTCCTTTTCATTTGTGAGGCGAACCACATCGTAGAAGGCCGCGAGCTGGTCAAGATCACTGCCGCTGGCGAAGGCCAGAAGATTGGCGCGCGCCGCGTCGTTCGCCCGCGCCAGAAGGTTGATGGCATGCGCCGCCGCCACCTCGAGCACGATCCGCGCCGGTTCGGTTTCAAGATCGATGAAGCCGGCAAAGTCCGGAAAGCGCGCCACGGCTTCGTCGCGCATATCCTCAAGGATCGACTCGTAGGAGAAGCCGCGCACCACCTTCGGATTGGGCAGGCTTTTCAGCGCATTGAAGCTGATGGTCACGATGCGGCTCCAGCCTCGGATGTGCGGGTCAGGGTTACGCCGGTTTCGCCGGCAATCACCACCAGCGAGCGGCGGTGCTCGGTCAGATAGTCGCCGAGATGGGCGTTCGGATAATAAGCGCCCTCCAATCGGAAGGAGAGCCGCCCGGACCTCGTTGCCTCGTTGATGGTGATCCGTACCAGCCGGAAGCGCGGCTCCCAGAGATCGATTGCCACGGCGATGGCGTAGAAGAAGCGCACCACTTTGCGCTCCGACATGGTTTCGCCGAGCAAGTGCGGCACCAGGGAACCAAACCAGCGCAGCATCAGGCGCTCATGGAAACCCGTGCTGAAAATCACGCCAAGAGATTGCAGAACATGATCCCACCCGGACAGGTCACGTCCGGTTGTGCGGTCAAGCCCTGGCATTTATTCCTCGATTTACGACAGCGGTACGCCGGTCACGCCGCCACCGGGCTCGACATCCCGATGCTTGTGATCGTCGCCAACATTGTGGTCGTTATGCTTCAGAGCGGCACCAATGGCTTTCACCAGGTCGCTCGACAACTCGATCTTGCCGTCCGAAACCTTCATTTCCGAGCCACCGCTCTTGAGCGAGATCGTCCCGCCCGTGACGCCGATGCGGCACGTCCCGTCGTCATAGATCACCGTGTCGTCGGCGCCCGAAGCCGGGTTAGGAGAATTTTCATGGTGCGACATCGGAACGAAACTCGCGACCGTGTCAGTGCCAGGCGCAGTCAGCAGCAAATGCTGCGAACCAACTTGCGGCAGCCAGCGCGACCTCGTGCCCTTGTTCTGATCTGGCGGCTGTGTCCATGACGACAGAACCGGATTGCCATCGGCATCCTCAGCCAGTTTGAAGCGCACACCCTTCGCATGATCACGCTCATGCACAGTGGCCGGCACAAACATGCGGGCCATGATCCGCTCGAGTTCCGCGATGCGCGCAAGAATCCGAGCCGACATGGCACTAATCGTCCTCCGTCACAATCGACCCGTCATCGACAACGATCCCGCCACCATCCTCGTTGACGATGGCGATCTCATCGACTTCGACCGTGTCTTCCACCGGCAGGTCCAGTCCGGTGTTGATGCCGAGCGCCTTGGGCACATTGTAGAGGGTGCCAAGCGCTGCTTGCGCGATCTGCCAATCCGGCGCCGCGTCCGGCCCCGTGATTTCGGCGCTGATGACGGCAGCAAGTGGTGCCAGATGTGCATCGGCTTGCAGCAGGACGATAAATTCATCCCATGGGCTCCCGAGTGGAGTCCCGAAATTTGGTGCGGCGATAGTGTCGATCTTGAACACGGTTTCACGCGCCGCAACACGAAGATCGCTCTGCGTTTCGACGATGAAGGACGCCGACTTCACCTCGTGCAGGCAAAACTGCAACTGCTGGCGCATCCTCGCCCATGGCGTCTGATCGATCAGCAGCACCCGCTCCACCTGGCGCTCGATCAGATCCATGATCAACTTGGCGCCGGAATTGCGGGTATCGACCTTGAGTCCGCCGGGCAGAACGACATTGTCCGGCAGATAGGTCTGAATGGTAAGCTCGATGTCCCGCTCGGCCGCGAGGTAATCGTTGCCCATGACCTTGGCAACCGTGAGGCTGGTGAATACCGCGATGACCGGCTGTCCACCGCCTTCGGCGCCCCCGTCAAGCGCATCGTGGATTGGGTCAAACGGCTCATCGAACACGTTGGCGCCGACCAGGGTCCGGCCGCGAAGCGCCATCACCGTGGCAACGCGCAGCGCCAGCTCAGGTATTGCCATCGGAGTCGATCAGTTCGACGCTGCAGTGCATTCGGCCCGCGCCATCGGTACGGGCATAACTGATGCGCAAGATCGGCTGCTCGGCACGGCCCGTCAGTTGCATGTGCCAGCCTGAACGAGGCGCAGGTCTCGCAGTCGTGAATTCGTCCGTGTTGAACGTCACTTCCGAGCAGGTGCCCGACAATGTGGCGTCCTTCTTGGCTTTGTAGCGGGTGCCAGCAACCCTCAGAATGGCGTTGCTGATCCGGGCCACGCCGATCAGTGTGTATGAGCCGATGGTGTTATCCACCGCCCCGACAAGATAGGGATTCCCCTCGACACGGGGAATGATCAGAACCTCCTCGCCGAACTGTTCATCAACGGCCTTGCGGACGTCGATCATGTGTTCGGCGAAGAGGGAGGGCATGTTGTGAGTTGGCCAGAGCGCTGGACTAGGTCATTCGTCCCGAGAACAGAGCCGATGGCATGGTACAGACCGGCAAGGGGTAGCTATACATTTCGACATCAGACCACATATCGCGGTCCTTATCAAGGACAATGCCGGAGTAGATTTCCTGCCCGAGAGTGTTGACAAACTCAAATGTCGAGTGGGGTGAGTATGCCATCCGGAAGATGCCGGCGTTGCGCGGGAAGAACTTGGCCTTATCGGAGGCGATGGCAACCGTGGTGCCGTCGTCAGTGCCCCGATAGTTGTGCCAGTAGATTCCACCGAAGAACATGGCCTCCCACTCGATACCCTTGCGGAGGTCTTGCGCGGCCGTCCAGTTGAGATATGTCCGTTCAACTTCCGCATGGGTTACGAGTTCATCCCAGAAGGCATCGCCGCAAAGCGCGTGAACCTCGACGATTGATCCGCCCATGCCCTTCAACGCCTTGACAACACCGCGCTTCGTCGCGGCACACTTCTTGCGAAGTGCGCCCTTGGCGGGATTGGCGTTGTCAAGGTCAAAGTCAACTTCGGTCGGTAGTGCCTGGCCAAACTCTGTCGCCCAGTCATAAAGTACGGTGAGATCGGCATCGATCACCTTGCCGAGTAGGCAGTTAAGCCGCCAATTTTCCATCGTCAGTTCCCAATCGTTTTTGAGACGAGCCTGACGGGTGGCAACTTCCTTCTGCATCGTGAGAAGGTCGCTTTCGGTTCCGTATGCGCGGATGTTCTGCACTTCTTCGGCTTCGATACGGTCGCCAATGGCAAGCCGGAGCGTGCGGAAGTTTCGGGCATCACGACCGAGGCGGTTCTTGGTCTTCGGCGCAGTACCTCGGGCCGAAGTCTGGATCAACGCCGGCCCATCGGACTGTGTCTCGATCCAGACTCCCGTGGTACGCACGGGATTGGGAACAAACAGACCAGGGATGGTTCCGAGGTATTGTGGTGTGTAGTCAAGCTTGTTGACGGGATCCAGCATCGAAGTGAGGCTGAACGCATCAGACCTAAAGATGTCCATATTCATGATTGCGGGTCTCCTAGCGGATCACAATGCCGAGCGCGGCGAGCTGCGCTGTAGCGGTTACCTTCTGCGGGTTTGTAATTCCGCCCGGCCACGTAATCTTGAGGCCATTCACTTCGGAATCCCGCGTCAGTCCCGCGACCACCTGGTCCGCAGCAACCGCATCGCAGCCGTAGATCAGAACGCCGGCAGCGGTCTGCGAACCATCAACAGCGGCGGGCGCCAGGATGACAAACTTCCCGGTCGCCGTGATCTTGCCGAGAACCGTGCCAGGGACAAGGACACCGGTATCGACGGTGATCTGGTCGCGCGAATAGTAGCCGGGGCCCTCGGACAGGATGAAGTCCGCAGTGTGCGGACCATCAGTAAGTACAGGCATGATGTTTGCTCCTCAATCAGTTGTGCTTGCGCATTGCTTTTGACAGCGAGGAGTTGACGCTCATGACGGCCAAATCCCAGCCACTGGCGGCCGCTTCTGCTGCACCAGCAGGGGGCTTCACCCCCGCCGCAATCAGCCCCAGGTTATTCGCCGCGGCGCGTTCCGCGATCGACGATGCCTTGGGTGACGTGGCCAACATGGCCTTCGCCTGATCCGGCGTTACGCCCAGCAAGGCCAGTTCCATCGCCTGGACCTCGCGGCCCTGCGCTTCCTCACATTTCACGATGGCACCGATAGCCGCCAGCGTGGCGGTTCGGCCTTCGCTGACGCCTTCGGCCTTCGCCGTGGACTTGACCGCCTCAAGCTCGGCCTTGCTCATCATGACTTCTGCGCTCGGGGCCGCAGAGTTGCCCTCAGTAGTGGACATGGATTTCATTCCTTTCGTCCTGTTGATCGGGCGCCCTGCGGCGCGGTTAATATCGGCAAGCACGTCTTCGAAAGATGCGACCGCATCGACAAGCCCGGCCTTCACGGCATCGTGGCCCATGAACATGCGGGCTTCGGTGGCACGGATTGCATCGGCGGTAAGGCCCTTGCGGCCCTGCGCCACAGCCGCGACGAACATCTCGTAGATGCCATTGACCTCGGCCTGCAGACCCTCCCGCACGGCGTCAGGCAGCGGCTGATAGGGATTGCCGTCAGCTTTGTGGGCGCCGGCGAAGATCAAAGTCGGCTTGATGCCCTGCTTTTCGGCCTGGCCCGAGCGGTCAAGATGCAGGAGCACCACGCCGATGGAGCCCGAATATCCATCCTGCGAGCTGTAGATTCGTCTGGCGCCAGAGACCATGGCGTAACCGGCGGAAGCCGCCATTCCATTTACGAAAGCAAAGACCGGCTTCTCTGCCGATACCTTGCGCACGAAGTCGGACAGCCCGAAGGCGCCAGTTGCGGCCCCGCCCGGCGTCTCGACATCAAGCAGGATGCTGGTGACTTTCTCGTCGCGCGCCGCCGCCATCAACTGCGCTTGAACGCCCTCATAGGAAACCAGTCCGGAGTCAGCACCGACATAGGCGCCACGATTGACCATTGTTCCGATCACTGGAACGACGGCGGTGGTGCCAACGCGGCCATAGGCATAGCGCCCACCAATGGCGACCGGCTCGCCAATCATGCTGTTCTGCTGCGGCTGCGGCCTGGCCCAGCCTTCCAGCATCTGCGGCGAACCGTCCTTCATCGCCAGAACCGACTGGATGATCTCGGCTTTCGACGGCAGCAGCATCAGCGGCACATTGACCGCCTGCAGCATGATGTGCGGGATCATCAGCCGGCCCTTACGCAGAATTGCGTCGGCTGGGACTGCAGTCCCAGCGAAGCATCGCACAAGCCGCGATAACGAAGAACTTCGGCCCGCAAATCAACAAGACTGGTCCTGTGATGGTCAACCTCCTGCTCAGCCCCAGTGTCGTCACGATAGCGCACGCGCTTCGCCGCCCTGCCCATGACCAGCGCCCGGTAGGCCGCCTCAAGTTCGGCGAGGACAAGACACGGATCTTCAATTGGCACGGGCTGGCTCCTGTTCGGATTGGGCGATCAGTGCCTCGGCTTGCGCGTCCTCGACGCGGGTTGGTTCGGGAACGCCGTGCCTCTCGCGCAGCCGCTTTTCGTCGGCCAGAGCGATCACGATGTCCTCGTAATCAACGCCCAACTCGGCGCAGATCATTTCGTGACTGATGACGCCAAGGCGCGACCACAATTCATGTGCCTTGGCGGTCTTGAGATCATCGGCCTGCGGCTTACCAGCGCCACGCCAGATCGCCCGTGCCGCTGCCGCGCGGTTACGGAGATAGCCGCGAGCCCCGCCTGGAAACTTGGTGTTGCCAAGCTCGATATCTTCCTCGAGCCACGCCTCGTAGATTTGCTGCAGCACCGGCGCGATGATGTTCTTGCGGCGGTACAGCGTGACGAGGAAGTTCTCGGTCGTCGCCATGCGCACCGAGGAATAGGTTGCCCCGGAATAGTCACCGGTGGCGCTCTCATAGGTCAATCCGCAGCAGCGGGCGATTTCGCGCAACAGGAATTCGGCATAGTCGACGAACTGCGAATTCGGGTGCTTGTTCTCAAGAAACGTCAGCTTCTGCCCTGGGAACAAGTGGGCGATGCGGCCCGGCATATTAAGATCGATATTGACGTTCTTCTGCCAGCCACCGGTGGCCTCCATCCATGCCTCAAGCGGCGTGACTTGGCTTTGTTCGCCCGGCGTTTGCAGCGCCCGCAGCGTATCGATGGTCGGGGCCTCGGATTCCATCACGGCGGCGAAGACCGACTGCAGCAGTGAGGCTGACAGCGTGCCGTCGCCAAGCTGGCCATATTGCCGGGCAACCAGGATCACCGGCGCCAGCACGGTAATGCCGCGAAGCTGACCCGCCATGCCGTCAAAGGCGTGGATGACTTGTGATCGGCCCTCGCTGTCGCGGGTCGCAATCTCGATCTCCTGCGGCAAGCCCATGTTCTGCGCCGCCGTGCGGAACAGATAGGACTTGGGATAGCCGTAGGAATCGATCCTTACGCCCTGCACCAGATCCTGGCCGTTCGATTTGTTGACGCAGAGATGCGCCGGAATGTGTTTGACCTTGGTGCGCCAGGACGCGCCCGGACGGTCAATGAACGGCAGCGAGCAGAAGATTTCGCCCATCAGAAGCCATGACCGGAACCAGCCCGCCTGCTGGTGGCCCAAGGTCTTGCGGCCCTCGGCATCGCAATCAATCGCCCGATCCGCCCATGTATTGAACCGGGCCTCGACGCCCCGCGCCCACTCTGTCGCGGCTTCCGTCGACATGCCCAGCGCCTCGGCGTCCGGCCGGGCGTTGAGCTGCAGGCCCTGCCCCACGACGTTGACCACCGCCTGGTCGATCATGCCGGCAATGAAGCCGGAATTCTGCGCCAGATAGGTCGACTGTGCCGCAGCCTGCTCCCACGCTACCTGCACATCTTGGGACGGCGCGCGTAGCGTCGGGCGGAAACCGTTCAGGGTGACGTTCCGGCCGTCGCGCAAATAGCCGGCGGATGGCATCGGACGAGCGGGCGAGGCACGGGAATTCAGCCCGCGCAGGGCATCGCCAAACCGCTCCATCATGCCCATTCCTGAATCCTATCCGTTCATGCGTTGCGACATCGCGGCCATGCGTTGTGCCAGGGTAAGTGATGCCACAGCAGCCATTCCGGTCTGTGGGCTCACGATCTCGAAACTCTCAGTATCGCGGAACACCCCCTCGGGGATGTTCTGCACTTGCAGCATGTAAGCGCCGACTGAAGCCAGCACTTCGGCGTCAAGGAAGTGGTTCTGCGGACTAACCGGGTGCCACATCCTGTCTTCGCCACGTATCTCGGATACCACCTGCTTGCAGTAGTCCATCGGACCATCCGCAATATCGGCCGGCAGATGCGCCGAAC
>JANPCA010000023.1:0-17612 GCA_031430715.1 Hyphomicrobiales bacterium
GCTCGGTGGTCTTGCCGTCGGGCTTGAAATAGATAAGGCCGTCGATGCCGCCGTCCGCACCTTTCTTCTTGCCCGCGAAGGGCACGGCATCGACCAGCGACACGGCCCACCACTGGAACTGATATTTGTCGCGGAGCGCGAGATCGCGGGCGCCGCCCAGGTCCTTGGGCGTGCCGTGGACCTCGAAGGCGGTACCAGGAAAGGCATCCTTCAGGCGCTTTTCAATGAGCGAAATGGCAAGGTGGGTGATATCGATGCCGATCCATTGCCGGTTGAGCTTTTGCGCCGCATGCACCGTGGTGCCGCAACCGCAGAAGGGATCGAGCACCACATCGCCTTCATTGGAGGAGGCGGAGAGAATGCGTTCGAGCAGGGCGACGGGCTTTTGCGTGGGATAGCCGAGGCGTTCTTTTGCATGTGCGGATATGGGTGGAATATCGGTCCACACGTCGTTCAACCTCGTTCCGTCGAGATCCGAGACAAACCACTTAAGCCTGGGCGTGCCATCTTCGATCTTGGGCCAAAAAATCCGGCCGGCCTTGTCCAAAGCCTCCAGCTTATTTAGGGTTGACCCTTCTTCAATACCTTCTTTCTGCAGAATACCGCCGGGCAGTGCCCAGTGCCGATTGGATTTCGTCGGGTCCACGTTACGCCAGGGCGATCCACTTTCACCACGCCGGATACCGGCGCCGGTCAGTGAAATTGCCTGAAATTTCTCGCCACGGGCTTCATCAAAGTTACGAAAATGCTTTTCGACATAAACATCCTGATGGCCGATTTTCAAATCCCGCCAGGTGTGATCGCCGTTTTTCGAATAGAAATGAATAACGTCGTGCACGGGTGCATAACGTTTTGCTGAGCCGTGCGCGAACGTCCGTTTCCAAACGATCTCGGACATCGCCTGCCCGCCCACAAACACAGCATCCAACAGAATCTTCAGATAGTGACTCGCCGTCGGATCGCAGTGCAAATACAGCGACCCGGTCTTCTTCAGCACACGGTGCAATTGGAGCAAGCGCACCGCCATCATGGCGAGATAGGCCATCATGTCGTTTTCGCCGAGGAAACTGCGCATGGCGCGCAGCATGTCGGCGGCGTTGGAGTTTCCGCCCGCCATCACCCCGTCGAAAGCACGCTCGGCCACGTCGTTCCAGTGCCAGGTGTCCTCGAAGGCCTCGATCTGCGCCTGGGACCGCTCGCCGCCCGGCGCCTTGAACAGCACGTTGTAATTGGCGTTGGAGTTGAAGGGCGGATCGAGATAGATCAGATCGACGCTCTCATCCCTGATATGCTGGCGCAGCACATCGAGGTTGTCGCCGTAATAGAGCGCGTTGGGCATTGTATTCTCCGATTCGTCCCGCGCCATTTTAGCGGGATATCGCCCCGCCGCCACCGGTTCGCTTTTTGTTCTAGATTATGGAATGATGCGGTGTCAATGCCATCGGCGGCCCGCGGAATTGCGTTCCCACTATAAATTGGGCACATGGCATTTTGGCCCCGACGCCTGGCCAATCCAATCGCCAACCTGGCGCGTTACAAGTGCATGCGCAACCTGCTAGCCTGCCTCATCCTCACCCTCACAGCGAGCCTCCCCGCCATGGCCTCGGAACCGACCGCCTTCGATTTCACCCTGGCCGGCATCGACGGCAAGCCGATGCCCTTGAAGCAGTTCGAGGGACATCCGGTGCTGGTCGTCAACACGGCGTCGGAATGCGGATATACGCCGCAGTATGAAGGGCTTGAGGAACTGTGGCGGGCCTATGGACCCAAGGGCCTGGTGATCGTCGGGGTGCCGTCCAATGATTTCGGCGGGCAGGAGCCGGGCACTGCCACGGAGATCGCGACGTTCTGCAAGATCAATTACGGCGTCACCTTTCCGCTGGCCGGCAAGACCGTGGTGAAGGGCGAGGCGGCGCATCCGTTCTACAAATGGGCCGGGAGCAAGGCAGGCGTGCTGGGCGCGCCCAAATGGAATTTCCACAAATACCTGATCGGCGCCGACGGCCGCTTCATCGACTGGTTTTCGACCCAGACCAAGCCCATGGGGCCGAAAATCCGGAAAGCCATCGAGGCGGCGCTCGCCGTGCCGCCGGCCTGAGGGTCATTCAGTTCCAGGCGACTTTGGCGATTTCGTAGGACTTGCCGCCGCCCGGCGTGTTCACTTCCACCGAATCGCCCATTTTCTTGCCGATGAGCGCCCGGGCGATGGGCGACAGGATCGAGATCTTGCCCTTCTTCACGTCGGCCTCGAATTCGCCGACGATCTGATAGGAGGTCTTGTCCTCGGTCTCCTCGTCGATCAGCGTCACCTTGGCGCCGAACATCACGGTGTTGCCCGAGAGCTTGGTGATGTCGATGATCTCGGCGCGCGACAGCTTGTCCTCAAGCTCGGCGACGCGGGCCTCGGTCCAGCCCTGCTGTTCCTTAGCGGCATGGTATTCGGCATTTTCCGACAGGTCGCCGTGGGAGCGCGCCTCCTCGATGGCCTTGATGATGCGCGGGCGTTCCACCGATTTGAGGTGCTTCACCTCAATCATCATGGCGGCGTGGCCTTCGGCGGTCATTGGCACTTTGTCCATCGGTCTCGTCCAGTCTTGTCCAGTTCTTGGCAAACCACCGGCCAAAAGGGCCGATGGGGGATACGCTTGTCCGGGATGCGGAAAAACGGCGCCCGGCCATACGAAGGGTACCGTATGTCGCCGGGCAAGAAGGTAAAATGGCGCAAACCGCGGCAAATTTCAAGGGGGAGGGTTGAAGTCATAGATTTGTAGTGATATCATATTCCCAACAATGATATCAATTTGAGCAAGGAACATGGCCGCCGTCGTCATCCGCAACCTGCCCGAAGCCACCCACCGCGCCCTGAAAGAGCGGGCGAAAGCGCATGGGCGCAGCACCGAGGCGGAGATCAGGGACATCCTCGTCGATGCCGCCAAGCAGGCCGAAAAGGCACGCGGAACTCTCGGTACCGATCTCCACAATTTGTGGATGGAAACGGGTGAATGGGAATTGCGCTTGCCGCCGCGCGCCGAACCCATGCGGATCGTCGACTTCACGGGGCCGGAGTTCGATGGACTTGGCGGCGATGATCCTTGACACCAATATCATTTCCGAACCGCTTCAAGCCAAGCCCAACGCCAGAGTGATGCATTGGCTCGACGGACTCGACGCAAGCGCATGCTACATCACGGTGATGACTGCCGCCGAATTGTTCGCGGGCGCCGAGCGGCTGCCGCCGGGCCGAAAGCGCATCGGCCTTGAGCGCAGCATCGATGTCATTGTCAACGATAGGTTCGCTGGCCGGGTGCTGCCCTTCGACCTCCCAGCGGCGCGCCACTGGGGACTCATCACGGAGCGGCTCAGACGGGCCGGAATGAATGGCATGCAGCAAGACGTGATGATCGCCGCCATCGCTCTTACTACCGGCAACAGCGTCGCCACCCGCGACACGCGGCCCTTCGTTGCGGCGGGACTCGAGGTGGTCAATCCGTGGGCGGACGAATAGGCGGACCCGTCAGAAATACTCCTGCAACGGCTTCACCTCCAACCTGCCATCGCGCTGGGCGGCGATGGCCTTGGCGACGGCAAGGATGCCGGGGAGGGTGGTGTAGTAGGGCACCTTCTGCGACAGCGCGGTCTGGCGGATCGGTTTCGAGTCGGATTGCGAGGCGCGGGTTTCGGTGGTATTCAGTGAAGTTGCATTGTTCGTCACATACGATGTAAGGTAGTCCAGTCCACGATTCTAGTAGGTCACAATGCCAAAAGGTACCGCTTTCGTTGCGTACTCCTCCAGTGATCGACAGCTTGCAGATCTGATTTTTGATTCTGTTCGGCGGGCAAATTCAAAGGAAATTCCAATCAAGTATGAACCATGGGAATTCAATGATATAGCGGGACAACCATTGATTTCGCCAATCATGGCGAGAATTGAAGAGTCTGCCTATGTCGTGGCCGATATAACATTTTTGAATCTGAATGTGGTCTATGAGATTGGCTTCTCAATTGGCAAGGCTAAGAGGGTTTTTCTAGTAAGAAACTCTAAAATAGCTGGTGACAAGAGTCTAGCCAACGACGTGGGAATTTTTGATACACTGGGGTACTATGAGTATGCTGACTTTGGAGAACTGACAGATAGACTCGTCGCTCACATAGACGTAAGGCCAATAACTGTAGACTTCGCATTGAACAGAAAGGCTCCTGTTTATGTAGTCGAGCCTCCCACGCGGAATGCGGCAGTCACTATTTCAGTATCAAGAATTAAGAAAACCGGTCTCAAGTATCGGAGTTACAACCCAGGAGAAGACCCGCGGCTTTCTGCTTCTGATGCAATTCGGCAGGTCTCTTGTTCGTCCGGTATAGTAAGTTTTTTGCAAACCGACTCGTTAGATGGTGCTCATGTCAACAATGTTCGTGCGATGTTTGTTGCAGGTCTCGCAGATGGCATGGTAAAGCCAAATCTAATCCTGGCTCCCGTAGGATACACTGCTCCTCTCGATGTCCGCGACACAGTAAAGTATTTTACTGACGAACGAGATATAAGGGAAACGATTGCTGAATTTGCTCCAGATTTCGTTGGTTACCTTACCCAATCGGATGAAGCGAAGTCTGCCCCACAATCGCTCTTAGCGTCACTGACTATGGGGGATCCCACTGCCGAAAATGAAATGACAACGCTTCAGGCTTACTATCTGAAGACGGACACTTACTCACGAGCCGTTCGCGGAGAAGTTAACCTTGTTGTAGGGAGAAAAGGTTCAGGCAAGACAGCGCTGTTTATCCAGCTACGGGACAAAATTCGTTCTGACAAAAGGAATATAGTTGTTGATCTAAAACCTGAGGGTTACCAGCTCCTCAAGCTGAAGGAGGAGATGCTCATATTCCTTTCTCGTGGAGCCCGGGAACATCTGCTAGTCGCTTTCTGGGAGTATTTGATCCTCCTAGAAGTTGCGTACAAAATATTGGAGAAGGATAGGAATACGTACAAACACAATCATGACGTTCACGATCAATATCTCGACTTGCAGGCGAGTTACTCAGCTCAGGAGTTCGCTGCCGAAGGAGATTTTTCCGAACGTTTGTTTCTCTTGTCCAACGTAATGACTGCGAAGTACAAAGATAGATTTGGCGAGACAGTCGGCAATCGATTGACGAATGAGCACGTCACGGAGCTCTTGCATATGCACGACATCAGGACGCTCCGTGACAAAATATCCAAATACCTTGAGAAAAAGGGTTCTGTTTGGATTCTGTTTGACAATCTGGATAAAGGTTGGAGTACTCAAGGGGTCGAGGTGCTTGATGCAGTTATTTTGCGCTGCCTAATAGATGCAGGACGACGTGTCGAGCGTGAAATGAGGCGAGCAGGCCGCGAGTTTCACTGCATCGTATTCGTGCGAAATGATGTGTATGATCATGTCATGAAATTCAGCGCTGACTACGGGAAGGAAATGCGAGCGACACTTGACTGGAGTGATCACGACCTGTTGCGTGAAGTAATTAGACTAAGATTGCAATCGGGGCTTCGCGTCGTCGGTGAAAGCGTAGAGTTTTTTGAGTTGTGGAAGCGCGTTTGTGTTACTCTCCACGGCGGGGAGGAAACTTCGGCATATTTTATCAAGCACTCTCTGATGAGACCCCGAAATCTTCTGAAGATATTTAATCATTGTAAGGGATTTGCCGTTAATTTGGGTCACCAAATTATTGAGCGGGAAGATATTGAGAAGGGATTGCGAGCCTACTCACAGGACTTGTTAAGCGAACTAGACCATGAGTTGACGGACGTTTTGCCGATTGCAAGTAACGTCATTTATCAGTTTATTGATTCAGTTTCAGAGCTTAGTTCTGTTGAAATCAAGGTATTGTTGCGGGAGGCAAACGTAGAGCCTGAAAAAGTGGATGAAGTAGTGAACTTCTTAATGTATTACGGAATCATTGGAGTTAAGGCCCAAGGGCAAGAATTCTTCATTTATGACGTTGCGTACAATGAGCAAGTGCTAAAAATGCGCGCGGGCCGAGAAGGTGATCAAGCTGTATTCATAATTAATCCGGCATTTTGGCCTGCACTTGAGGTTCGCGAGTCGAGAGTGAGATTATAGCGGTTCGTTTCTGTTGTTGTTCAACTGTCTACTCAGTATTCCGCACCTATACATTGATTGATCATTTGGGACGGCTTGTGGCCTTAAAAATACTCCTGCAGCGGCCTCACCTCCAGCCTTCCCTCGCGCTGGGCGGCGATGGCTTTGGTCACCGCCAGGATGCCGGGGAGAGTCGTATAGTAGGGTACCTTCTGCATCATCGCGGTCTGGCGGATGGGTTTTGAATCCGACTGCGAGGCGCGGGTTTCGGTGGTGTTCAGCACCAATTGAATCTCGCCGTTCTTGATGGCGTCGACCACATGGGGCCTGCCTTCGAGCACCTTGTTGATCTTGGTGGAGGGCACGCCCTTGTCCTCGAAATAGCGCTGGGTGCCGCCGGTTGCCACCAGCTTGAAACCCATCTCAACGAGCTTTCGCATGGCGGGCAGGATCTTCACCTTGTCGGCGTCCTTCACCGAAATGAATACGGTTCCGGCCTGCGGCATGCGCATGCCCGCACCCAGCTGGGCTTTCGCAAAGGCCATGTCATAACTCATGTCGAGGCCCATGACTTCGCCGGTCGAGCGCATTTCAGGCCCCAGCAAGACGTCCACACCGGGGAAGCGATTGAAGGGAAAAACCGCTTCCTTTACGGCCACATGCGCGAGTTTCTTCGGTTTCAGCCTGAAGCTGGCGAGGCTCTCGCCCGCCATCACCCGCGCGGCGATCTTGGCGACGGGAAGGCCTATCACTTTGGCGACGAAGGGCACGGTGCGCGAGGCGCGCGGGTTCACTTCCAGCACATGGACATCGCCATCCTTGATCGCGAATTGCACGTTCATCAGGCCGACGACATTCAAGGCCAGCGCCATGATTTTCGTCTGGCGTTCCATCTCGGCGATGACCGGGGCTTTCAGCGAGTAGGGCGGCAACGAACAAGCCGAGTCGCCGGAATGAATTCCTGCTTCCTCGATATGCTCCATGACGCCGGCGATGAACACATCCTTGCCGTCGCAAATCGCATCGACATCGACTTCGATGGCGTTCGACAGGTAGCTGTCGATGAGCACGGGTGAGTCACCCGACACGACGACAGCCTCGGTGATATAGCGTTGCAGTTGCGCATCGTCGCGAACGATTTCCATGGCGCGGCCGCCCAGCACATAAGACGGGCGGATGACCACCGGGAAACCAATGCGCTTGGCGATCTTCTTGGCTTCCGCACCTGAGTAGGCAATGCCGTTTTCCGGCTGGCGCAGCTTCAGTTTCTTCAGGAGTTTCGAGAAGCGGTCGCGGTCCTCGGCCAGATCGATGGCGTCGGGCGTGGTGCCGAGAATGGGAACGCCAGCCTTCTCAAGGGCGGCGGCGAGCTTCAGCGGCGTCTGGCCGCCAAATTGCACGATGACGCCTTTCAAGCGGCCGTTCGATTGCTCGGTGTGGATGATCTCGAGCACGTCCTCGGCGGTCAGCGACTCGAAATACAGACGGTCGCTCGTGTCGTAGTCGGTCGAGACGGTTTCGGGGTTGCAGTTGACCATGATCGATTCATAACCGGCATCATGGAGTGCAAAGCAGGCATGGCAGCAGCAATAGTCGAACTCGATGCCCTGGCCGATGCGGTTGGGCCCGCCGCCGAGGATGATGATCTTCTGGCGATCAGACGGACGCGCCTCGTTCTCGGAATCATAGGTCGAGTACATGTAGGCGGTAGGGGAGGCAAATTCCGCCGCACACGTATCGATGCGCTTATAGACGGGCCGCACATTCAGCTTGTGGCGGTGCGCCCTCACCTTGCCTTCCTTCAGACCGACAAGTTCACCAAGCCGGGTATCGGAGAAGCCCATGGCCTTGAGCTTTTTCAGATTGACGGCATCCTTAGGCAGTCCGCGCTCCTTGATCTTGGCTTCAGTGGCGACGATCTCCTGGATCTGGCGCAGGAACCACGGCTCGTACTTGCAGGACTCAAACACCTGAGGAACGGTGGCGCCAAGCCGGAAGGCTTGCGCGATCTTGAGGATGCGGTCGGGCGTGGGCGTGCCAAGTGCCGCACGAATGGCGTTCTTGTCGTCGCCTTCGCCGGAACCCGGAATTTCGATCTCGTTGAAGCCGGTCAGGCCGGTCTCGAGGCCGCGTAGCGCCTTCTGCATCGATTCCTGGAAGGAGCGGCCAATGGCCATCACTTCGCCCACCGACTTCATGGCGGTGGTCAGGGTATTGGAGGCGCCGGGGAATTTCTCAAAGGCAAAGCGTGGAATCTTGGTGACGACATAATCGATCGTCGGCTCGAAGGCGGCAGGCGTGGCGCCACCGGTAATGTCGTTGGCAAGTTCGTCGAGCGTATAGCCCACGGCGAGTTTCGCCGCGACCTTGGCAATCGGGAAGCCGGTGGCTTTGGAGGCCAGCGCAGACGAACGCGAGACGCGCGGGTTCATCTCGATCACCACCAAGCGTCCATCGGCGGGGTTGACGCCGAACTGCACGTTGGAGCCGCCGGTCTCGATGCCGATCTCGCGCAACACCGCAATCGAGGCGTTGCGCATGATCTGGTATTCTTTGTCGGTGAGCGTGAGCGCCGGGGCCACGGTGATCGAATCGCCGGTGTGGACGCCCATCGGATCGACGTTCTCGATCGAGCAGATGATGATGCAATTGTCCGCCGTGTCGCGGACCACTTCCATCTCGTATTCCTTCCAGCCCAGCACGGACTCTTCGATCAACACTTCGGCGGTGGGCGAGGCATCGAGGCCCTTCTCCACGATGTCGAAAAATTCCTCGCGGTTATAGGCAATGCCGCCCCCGGTGCCGCCCAGCGTGAAGGATGGCCGGATGATGCAGGGCAGGCCCACTTCCAGCATGCCTTCGAAAGCCTCGACCATGGCGCGGTTGCGATATTTCCGCAGGCGCTCGGGCTCGTCCGCCGCCCACTGGCGCTCGAAGGCTTCGATGTCGCCGCCGTCGGCCCGAAGGCCCGCCATGGTTGTGGCATGCAGCGCCTTGTCGCCATCCTTAGCGGCAGAGGCGTTGGCCAGCCTGGAGCGCGGCGTATCGAGGCCGATGCGCTTCATCGCCTCGCGGAACAGCTCGCGGTCCTCGGCCATGTCGATCGCCTCGGCCTTGGCGCCGATCAGTTCGACGCCGAATTTCTCGAGCACGCCCATCTTGTTGAGGGACAACGCAGTGTTGAGTGCCGTCTGGCCGCCCATGGTGGGCAGCAGCGCCAGCTTGTCGTCGGGGCGAAGGGCGCGCTCCTTCTCGATGATGCGGGCGACGACATCGGGCGTGATTGGCTCGATATAGGTGGCGTCCGCCAGATCCGGATCGGTCATGATCGTCGCCGGATTGGAATTGACGAGGATGATGCGATAGCCCTCGGCTTTCAGCGCCTTGCAGGCCTGGGTGCCGGAATAATCGAACTCGCAAGCCTGGCCGATGATGATCGGTCCCGCCCCGATGATGAGGATGGATTTGATGTCGTGACGTCTTGGCATGTTTTTGGGAAACCCGAATTTGGGTTTCCCTACACAATGCGGCGCAGCATGCCAAGAGATTCCATCCCCGGGGCGGAACCAGCCTGCCAATTCCTAAAGAAGGAAATCGCCCGCCGTCGCTGCCGCACCGTTGCCGAGAAGAATACGGAAATCGGCAATGCCGTCGCCATTCACGTCAGCTTCGACCAGGCCTGCCACGGAGCGCAATTCCCCGCGATTGTTCCCGAAAGCGCCGCCGCCGATGAAGGTGAAGGCCTGGTTGCCGTCGGCAAAGAGGACATTGGCGTCGATGGCGGCGAGATCAAGCTTGTCGGTCCCGGACTGGAAGTCGGTGATGGTATCAATTTCATTGGGTTTGACACTCGACTCGGCGACACTGGCATAGATGAAGGTGTCGGCACCGCCGCCGCCGCCCAGAGTGTCGGCGCCGCGGCCGCCCTGCAATCTGTCCACGCCGCCACCGCCGGCGATGGTGTCGGCTCCGCCGCCGCCGCTGGCCTGGTCGTTGCCGATGCCCATGTCCAGCGTATCGGCTTGCGCCAGACCGCCCGCGGTGTCATTGCCGCTGCCGCCGGTGAAGATGATTTTTTCCATGTTGTAAGCGTCGACCCGGAAATTCCCAGAATCCGAGAAGAGGCCGAAACTCGGTGAACCGCCGGCAAAAAGCTGCACATCGGCTGTCTCGGCGGAGGTGTCGACGATCAGCGAATCGACGCCCGTGCCGCCATCGACGACGTCGAAGCCTCCCCCCGTTGGGCGGGACGTGGCATTGATCGTATCGTTGCCGGCACCGGTGTTGATCGAGTCCGCCTGGCCCCCGCCGGTGATCGTATCCTTGCCACTTCCCGTGATGATCGTCAGGCGTTCGATGCGCTGGATCGAGGTCAGGCCAACACTGGCGATGCTGGTGGTGGTCCCAAGGGTGAAAGTTATGTTGGCGGTCATTGTGCTGTAGTCGGCCAGCCAGTGATCGATGCCGCCGCGTCCGTCAACCGTCACGCCGCCAGCGCCAGTGTTAAAGGCGTCGTCACCGCCGCCGCCGGTGATCATGACATGCTCGAAATTATAGGCGTCGACGCGGAAATTGTTGCTGCCGGAAAAGATGCTGAAGGTGGGAGAACCGCCCGTAAAAAGCTGGACCGCCTGGGTCTCGCTTGTAGCATTGACGACCAGCGTATCGGTTCCAATGCCGCCATCCACGACATCGAAGCCACCGCCCGCGGGCCGCGACTTGGCATTGACCGTATCGTCGCCGGCGCCGGTGTTGATGGTGTCCGCCTCGGCGCCGCCTACGATGTTGTCGTTGCCACTGCCGGTGGTCATGGTGATCCGTTCGATATTGGCGATTGCGGTCAGGCCCGCCGGGACAATGGCGGCGGTGGTGCCCAGGATGAATTCGACCGCCGCCGTCAGCGCGCCAAGATTGACCAGCCAATGGTCGATGCCGCCGCCGCCGTCGACGGTGACGCCGCCCGCGCCGGTATTGAAGCTGTCATCGCCAGCGCCACCCGTAAACATCACGCGTTCGATATTGTAGGCATCGGCGCGGAACCTGCCCGAGTCGGAAAAGAGACTGTAGGTGGGGCTACCACCGGAGAACAGCTGGACGGCCGCGGTCTCGCTCGATGCGTCGACGATCAGCGTGTCGGTGCCAGCACCCCCGTCGACGACGTCGAAGCCTCCCAATACCGGGCGCGATTTGGCGTTTATCGTGTCGTTGCCATTGCCGGTGCTGATGGTGTCGGCCTGGGCGCCGCCGGTGATGGTGTCGCCGCCGCCGCCTGTCGTCAGGTTGATCTGATCGATTCCGAGAATCGAGGAGAGGCCCGCGGCGGCAATGGCCACCGTCGTCCCCAGGATGAAGGTCACATCGGTGCTCAGCGCGGCGAGATTGGCGATCCAAAGGTCAGTTCCGGTCCGGCCGTTGACGGTGCCGCCCAGCGTGCCGGTATTGATGGAATCACTGCCCGAGCCGCCGGTGAATTCCACCCTTTCAAAGTTGTAGGCATCGACGCGGAAATTGCCCGAGTCGGAAAAGACACTGAAGGTCGGCGATCCGCCGAAAGCCAGCTGAACGCCTTGGGTTTCGCTCGTGGCATTGACGATCAGCGTGTCGGTATCTTCGCCGCCGTCGGCGACATCAAATCCGGCCAATGGCGATCTCGATTTGGCGTTGACAGTGTCATTGCCGTTGCCGGTCGAGATGGTGTCGGCGAGAGCGCCACCGGTGATAATGTCGTCACCGCTCCCGGTGGTGAGGCTGATGCGCTCCATGCCGAGAATCGAGGTCAGGCCAGCGGCGGCGATCGAATTTGTCGACCCCAGACTGAAAGTCACATCGGCGAACAGGGCGGTCAGGTTCGCCAGCCAGTGATCGATACCGCCATTGCCGTTGAGCGCGCCGCCGCGTTCGCCGGAATTGATGATGTCGCCGCCGCTGCCGCCGGTGAAATCGATCAGCTCGATGCTGTAGGCGTCGATGCGGAAATTGCCGGAATCGGAAAACACGGCGAAATTCGGCGAGCCGCCATAGGCGAGCTGCACGCTCTGCGTTTCGGCGGAGGCGTCGACGATCAGGGTGTCAGTCCCCGCGCCGCCGTCCACAACGTCGAAGCCGAGAGCAATCGACCGGGTCAGGGCATTGATGACGTCGTTGCCGCCCAAGCCGTTGATCTGGTCGGAATCCGCCGTTCCGAGCAGGTTGTTGTTGCCGTTCGTTCCGTCGATGATGGCCATCGCAGTGGTCCTTGTTCAAGAAACAAGCTGTCGCGAAAGGTTCAATTCCGGCGTCGTCACTTGCGAAACGCAACATGGGCCTCAAATCGAGCTTATTTCAAACGGACGCAAGGAGCAAGGTTGACTTGAATGGCTCCAGCATCTGGCCCCGCCTCAAAGGCTGCCGGCTCGCGCCAGCCGGGGCAGGCGTCGAGGTGGCGCGGAGCGTGAACATGCCGGATTGGTGGGGGGAGGGGCCGGGCGGAGCGGTCCAGAGAGGGGGCTTTGTGGACCGCTCCGCCACGTAGTCCCTGGCGCGGGCACGCCAGAGGGGAGTTTCAGATGTCGATGCAGCGGCTGGCGCTGCAGGGCTCGACCGAAATGCGGCCGGCCAAGGGCCAGGCCTGGTTCTTGACAGCGACCGTGACGTTCACCGTGCCGCCCACCGCAGCCGCTGTCTGGCGGTGGCTGACGCCCGCGAAGGCGCCGGCGGACAGAAACATGACGGTCAGAATGGCGGTGGCGGTCAGGGTCTTCATGGTCTTGTCGCTCCTCTGAACCTTAACGTTCAGCGATGGCCTAAAGTTGCACCCGGCGGATGGAACCGAAGCTGAATGTGGCGTTCATCTGGCGTTTAGAATTGGTTGTCCCGGAGAAGACGGGGCCCCGGACGTTCCGGGGCCCCCAAGTGACGGGCGGCAGGTTTGCAGGGGATGGGCCGCACCGGGGAAACTCTTGAATTCAGATACGTGGCGCCGAACAGTCCTCGGTGGCGCAGTCCTCGACGATCAGGGGGCCGACCAGGGGAAAGGCCTGGTTTTTCTCGATCACGGTCACATTGGACTTGCCAACATGGAATGAAGCGTGCTGCGGCGCGATCGCGGCAATGGCCGTGGCGGCGGAGCCTAGCACTGTCAGCACGAAAAGCGTGTAGCGGGTCATCTCGCCGTCTCCCAGGCACCGGTAAGTTCCGGCTTTGCATTTGGTATGATGCTTTATAATCCGGACAGCGGTCCGATGATGTAACGCAAATCACACTTCGATACGGTTCTGTAAAAATCTTTACATTTGTAACGATCGTTACAGAGCTGCTCGCGGCTGGCGGAGTAAAAAAAGAGCCCCGGATCATGTCCGGGGCTCGAGGTGCAGGCAGCGTTTGCAGGGGATGGGGGGAAGTACTGCCTGGGGAGACCTAGATATCGGAACCGGAGCGCGGGAGTTCAAGCTCCGAGAGAGGGGCGATGCTGAGAACCCGTTGTCCCGCGCTCCGGTGTTGTCCGGCGTCGCCGCCTGACAAACCCTTCAAGATTGCGTGTCTGAGCAGTCCTCCACCGCACAGGTTTCAACGATAATGGGGCCAAGTACCGGGAAGGGGCTGGTCTTCTCGATCACCGTGGTATTGACACTAACGCCGGTGACGGCGGAAAGTTTCGGGTGCACGGCCGCAATCGCCGAGGCCGCGGTGGCGAGGATCGCGAGAATGAAGAATGTGTAGCGGATCATGGTGCAACGCCCTCCCTGTCGTCTTGATGTTGCGGAGACATTAGCCGGGGGCTTTGGAACCCAGTCTGAATGTCCCGTTCATCTGCCGTTTATGTGGACCGCGATTCGCGCAAGCGTTTGACGGGCCCATATCCGGATTGTGACGGAGGAGGAGAAGTTGCGGCGGATTGTGGTGCCGGTGGGGCGGCAACGCGCCAGAACGCAAAAAGGCCGCGCTCTTGAGCGGCGGCCTTAAAACCGGGCAGAAAGGGACGGCCTATTGGGGTCCGCGGGGACCGCGCATCGGGGCGCCTTCGATCTTCTTCGGCATCGGCAACAGGCCCTCTCGCTGCAGCTTCTTGCGCTGCAACTTGCGGGCGCGGCGCACCGCCTCGGCCTTTTCGCGGGCCTTCTTCTCGGAGGGCTTCTCGTAAGCTCCGCGCAGCTTCATCTCGCGGAAAATCCCCTCGCGCTGCATCTTCTTCTTGAGCACTTTCAGGGCCTGGTCGACATTGTTGTCACGGACGACGACTTGCAAGTGATACCTCTGAGATCAGTGTCTGGTTTCATGCAAAAGGGGACCTCTTAGTCCCTCAAGCGTGGCGGCGGGTTAGCACAGGTCTTCAGCCCTGTCGAGGGGTCAGGCGGTTGAAATGGCCCATTTTCCGGCCGCGCCGGGCTTCGCTCTTGCCGTAAATATGGACACTGACATCGGACTGGGCGGCGAGCCCCTGCCAGCCCTTGATTTCATCACCCAGAAGATTGGTCATGACCACGTCGGAATGGCGCGCCACGGAGCCCAGCGGCCAACCGCAGATGGCCCGGATGTGCTGCTCGAATTGCGAGACGGCGCAGGCGTCCATGGTCCAGTGGCCGGAATTATGGACGCGCGGGGCCATCTCGTTGACGGTCACATCACTGCCGGCCACGAACATCTCGATGCCGATGACGCCGACATAGTCCAGCGCCGCGGCGATCTGGCGTCCGATGTCCCTTGCGGTTGCGGCGGTTTCGCGGCTGATCCCCGCAGGGACCGTCGAGGTTCTTAGAATGTGGTTCTCATGGTGGTTGGCGGGTACGTCGTAGATGGCGATTGATCCATCCCAGCCGCGCGCCGCGATCACCGAGATTTCCGTGTCGAAGCGGACGACGCCTTCGAGGATGGCGGGGGCCTTGCCGATCTCGGCCCAGGCGGTGGCGGCACTCTTACCGCCATCGATGCGGGTCTGGCCCTTGCCGTCATAGCCGAAACGGCGGGTCTTGAGGATAGCCGGCCTGCCGATGCGCTTGATGGCGGCTTCGAGCGTCATCTGGTCCGAGACCTCGGCAAAGGGGGCGACCGGAATGCCCAGCCCCGCGATAAAGGTCTTTTCGGCGATGCGGTCCTGGGCGGTCTGCAACGCCGCGACGCCCGGCGCCACCGGCACACGGCCAGCGAAGAAGGAGGCGGTTTCGGCGGGTACGTTCTCGAACTCGTAGGTGACGACGTCGACCTTGCCGGCGAAATTCTTGAGGGCCACGAAATCGCCGAAGGGCGCCACCGTGCGGGCCGCCGAGACATGATAGGCCGGACTGTCATTCTCGGGCGCGAAGATGTGGCATTTGAGGCCGAGTTGGCCGGCGGCCAAGGCCAGCATGCGGGCCAGTTGCCCGCCGCCCAGGATGCCGATGGTCGAGCCGGGCTCGAGAGGCTGAGTGATGCGCATCAGGATTGATCCTTAGGCCGTTCGGCGACGGCTTCGGTCTGGGCGGCGCGCCAGGCCTCAAGGCGGGCTTGCAGTGCCGCGTCGCTCAAGGACAGCACGCTGGCGGCCAGGAGAGCGGCATTGATGGCGCCCGCTCTTCCGATGGCGAGCGTTCCGACCGGAATGCCGGCCGGCATCTGGACGATGGACAGAAGCGAATCCTGGCCCGACAGCGCTTTCGATTCGACCGGCACGCCGAACACCGGCAGACTGGTCATGGCGGCCGTCATGCCCGGAAGGTGGGCGGCACCGCCCGCACCGGCGATGATCACCTTGAAGCCTTCAGCCCTGGCGCCGGTGGCGAACGCGTAGAGGCGCTGCGGGGTGCGGTGGGCGGAGATGATGCGGTCGTCATGGGCGACGCCCAAGGCATCGAGCGTATCGGCGGCGTGTTTCATGGTGGCCCAGTCGGACTGGCTGCCCATGATGATGGCGACGGGAGGCGTTTGATTGGTCAATGAATATCCGTTTCTCAGGCAATGATGTCGGGGATCAAAAGATTCTCGATGCGCTGGATCTTGTCCTTGATCTCGAGCTTCATCTTCTTCAGCCGGCGAAGCTGCAACTGGTCGCTGGTGCCGGTGCCTTCGAGCGAGACGATGGCGGTGTCGAGGTCGCGGTGCTGCTGAATCAGATTCTGCAGTTGCGTCCTCAGGGCCAGTTCCTGCAGCATGTCCAGTTTAGGCATAGGCTCTCCCCCCGGCGCCCACGAAATGTCGATTCCGTAAATATTCACCTATGCCCTTGGCAAGGGTTCGACAAGCCCCCAAGTCTGTGTCATCATACTGTCGTTGACATATCCAAGAGTGGAGGATCGCATGAGTCTTCAAGCGCATCTCGGAGAGTTGCTCGCCAAACACAGGGCCCTTGAGGCCGATTTGGCCGAAGCAATCGCCCATCCCGCATCGAGTGATGCCGAAATCGCCGAACTCAAGCGCAAGAAACTCAAAATCAAGGACGAAATCAGCAGGCTCGAAGGCCAGTCCAAGGCTGCCTAATAGCCGTTGGGTCTGTGCTTGTCCCAGCGCGTTGCCCGCTCGTAGGCATGAGCGGCGGCGAGTACTGTTCTATCATCGAACATGCGGCCGACAAGGTGCAGGCCAGCGGGCAATCCGCCGGAAGTGAATCCGCAGGGGACACTTGCGGCGGGTTGCTGGGTCAGGTTGAAGGGATAGCTGAAAGGCGTCCAGTTCACCCATTTTCCGGTGCCATCTGGATCGGACGGCGCCAGCTTTCCGGCTTCGAAGGCGGGAATCGGCAGGGTTGGCGTGACCAGCAGGTCGTAGTTTCCCATGAACTGACGCATGTGGCTGCCCAGGGCGCCGCGCTGTTTCATGGCGCCGAGATAGTCATCGAGGCTGATCGCATTCGACTGTTCAACGACGTCGGCCAGGGCCGGGTCGAGAAGTGACCGCTTTTCCGGCGGCAAGGCGCCGAGGGCGGCGCGGGCGCCAGACCACCAAAGCGTTCGGAAGCAGGGTGCCGGGTCTTCGAAACCGGGATCCACTTCTTCGATCGTTGCACCGAGGCCTTGTAGCAGCTTCACTCCGGCTGCCACCAATGTGGCGATCTCGGGGTCGACCTTCACATAGCCGAGCGTGGGGCTATAGGCGATTCGCAGGCCGTTGAGATTCCGTGTCAATTTTTCCGCGTAGTCGGTGCCGTCATCGGGCAGCGCGTGCCAGTCCCTGGCGTCGGGCTGGCTGATGACGTTCAGCATCAGGGCGGCGTCCTCCACGCTGCGGGTCATGGGGCCGACATGGGCGACGGTGCCAAACGGCGACAGCGGCCAGGCGGGGACGCGGCCAAAGGACGGCTTCAGGCCGAAAATGCCGGTGAAACCCGCCGGAATGCGGATCGAACCGCCGCCGTCGGTACCCAGCGCCAGCGGCGCATATCCCGCCGCCAGTGCTGCCGATGACCCGCCCGAGGAGCCGCCGGGGGTCTTGCTTAAATCCCAAGGGTTGCGGGTGATGCCGGTCAAGGGCGAATCGGTGACGCCTTTCCAGCCGAATTCCGGCGTCGTGGTGCGGCCCAGGAAAATGGCACCGGATTCGCGCAGGCGCGCGACGCTGGGCGCGTCATGGTCCCAGGGCTGGTTTTTCTCA
>JANPCA010000024.1:0-11502 GCA_031430715.1 Hyphomicrobiales bacterium
CGGCGAGTTCGATGACTTTGAGCTCGTTGAAGCCGAGGCCGTGGCCCGGCGCCGGGCACAGGCGGCCATAGGCCGGATGCTGCGGGCCTGAGAGGATGCGGCGGAAACCGCGTTGGCCAGCGGGCCCATCGGCCACATAAAGGTTGAGCTCGTTCATGCGCTCGTTGTCAAGCCACAGCATGCCCTTGGAACCATGCACTTCCATTTTCAATCCGTTCTTGCGCCCGTGGGCGACGCGGCTCGACGTCATCACGCCGCGCGCCCCCGATGTGAAGCGCACCAAGGCATGGGCGATGTCGTCGTTCTCGACTTTCGCGGTGCCGCCGCCCGGCACGGGGCGCTCGTGATGGACCACGTCGACCATGGCGCACAGGCTTTTAATCCCACCCATCAATTCCTGGGCGAGCGAGATCAGATGCACGGTGAGATCGCCCAGCGTGCCAAGCCCCGCGTCCTTGGCGGTGAGCCGCCATGACCAGGGCAATTGCGGGTCGGCCATGTAGTCCTCATCCACACTGCCGCGGAAGTCAAAGACCTCGCCGATGGCGCCCTCTTCGATCAATTGCCGCGCGAATTGCAGGGCGGGATTCCTGAGATAGCCGTAGCCCAGCGCTGTTGCCTTGCCCGTGGCCTTGGCCGCCGCCGTCATGGCCTCGGCATCGGCCAGCGTCAGCGCCATGGGCTTCTCGCACCAGACATGCTTGCCGGCTTCCAAAGCCGCGACCGCCATCTCGCGGTGCAGGCCGTTGGGCGAGGTGATGGAAATAAGTTGAATGGCCGGATCGGAAAGCAGATCACGCCAATCGGTTGTCGATTTCGCGAAGCCGAAGTCATGTGCCATCTTGGCGGCGTGGGCTTTGTCGACATCGCACAGCGTCACCCGGTCAATGATCGGCACATCGCCGAATACGGTCTTTACCGCGCCATAGGCCATGGCGTGGCACTTGCCCATGAAACCGGTTCCGATCAGGCCCACGCCGATGCGCTCCATGGTCATGCTCCGTTTCTGTTCATGTGGAGTTTGGCAATCTCGGCTTCGAGGTCGACCAATTCCTTGCCGCCCGCCATGAGGTTCAGGAGTTGGTCGCGGCTGATCGTGGATTTCCCATAGGTACCGGAACTGCGCCCCCGTTTCAGGATGGTGAAGCGGTCGCCCACCACATAAGCGTGGTGCACATTGTGCGAGATGAAGATGACGCCGATGCCGCGCGCCTTGGACTGGACGATAAGCTTCAGGACGATCGAGGCCTGGTGCACGCCCAGCGCCGAGGTCGGCTCGTCAAGGATCAGCACCTTGGCACCGAAATGGATGGCCCGCGCGATGGCGAGGCACTGGCGCTCGCCGCCCGAGAGTGTGCCCACCGGCTGCTCGGCATCGCGCAGTTCGATGCCCATGCCGCGCAACTCGCGGTAGGCGGTCCTGTTGGCGTAACCAATGTCGAACTGCTTGACCAGGCCCACGCGTTTCAGAGGTTCCCGCCCAAGGAAAAAATTCCGCGCAACACTCATCAGCGGCACCAGCGCCAGGTCCTGGTAGACCGTGGCGATGCCGCTATCGAGCGTCTCCTTGGGCGACCCGAAGCGGGCGGGCTTGCCGCCCACCAGAATGCTGCCCTCGTCGGGCGTATGGACGCCCGACAGGATTTTGATGAGCGTCGATTTGCCGGCACCGTTGTCGCCCAGCAGGCAATGCACTTCGCCGGCCTCGACATCGAAGGACACATCCTTCAGCGCGATGACCGAGCCGAAATACTTGCTGACCTTGTTGAGTTCGATCAACGGCGCCGTCATCAGCGGCTCCGCATGGCGCGGTTGCGCACATAGGAATTGAACAGCACGGCGGTGACCATCATGGCGCCCATGAAGAGCTTGAACCAGTCGGTGTCGATACCGGTGTAGAAGATGCCCATCTGCACGACCCCGAAGATCAGCGCGCCGAACATGGCGCCGATGGCCGAGCCGTAACCGCCGGTCAGCAGCGTGCCGCCGATGACCACCGCGATGATGGCCTCGAATTCCTTCAGGTTGCCGCGCAGCGTGTCGGCGGAGCCCGTCACCAGGACCTGAATGGCCGCGAACAATGCAGCTGCCATTGCCGTGAAGATAAATAGCGTTATTTTGGTGCGCGCCACCGGAACGCCCAGGTTCCGCGCCGCATTGGCCTCGCCTCCCGAAGCGAAAATCCAGTTGCCGAAGCGGGTGCGGGTGAGGAGCCAGGTGCAGAACAGGGTGAGTGCCACCCACCAGACGATCGACATGGGAATGCCGGAGATCATCGGCAGCCCATCGGCGCGCTTGCCGATGACGCCGAGTTCGGCCAGCCAGGCAATCGGCGTTTTCAGAACCTGCCCGGCAAACAGCGGCGTGATCCAGTCATCCTTCGAATATTCATGGATGCCCGAGGCCTGGGTGCGGCCGGTCATGCCGCGCATGATGCCGAGCGTCAGCCCGCGCAGCATGAACAGGCTGCCCAGCGTCACGATGAACGAGGGCAATCCGGTTCTCACCACGACCAGGCCGTTGAGATAACCGACGAGAGCGCAGACCGCGAAAGCCAGCAGCACGGCAAGCCACAGGGGCCAGCCCCAGATGACCGTCGGAATGGCGATGACGATGCCGGCAAAACCGATCATCGAGCCCACCGAGAGATCGAATTCGCCGGCGATCATCAGCAGCGCCACGGGGGCGGCAAGGATGCCGAGCTGGGCCGAGACCTCCAGGAAATTGACGATGCCCTTGGCGCTGAACAAGCCGCTGCCGCCCGCCGTCACCGCGAAGAACAGAAAGACCAGAACGGTTCCCGCCGCCGCACCCAGTTCCGGGCGGCTGAGCAGCCGCCGGATGAGGGAGACGGAACGGACGCGTTCGTCGATGGCGCCGGTGGTCATCGGGTGCGGTTCCTATGGATCAAGAGCCGGCTCATTTGAGTTGTTCTCAACTCCTCGAACCGAACCCACCATAAATTCCGTCATGCCAGCCCCGTGCCGGGGCACGGGGTAGACTGCGGCTGGCATCCCGCTACTTTGTTCAACCAAAGTAAGCGGGACCCCAGCTTTCGCTGGGGTGACGGCGGTTTTAGAAGTAGCGGCCGGAAGGGGGCTTTCCGGCCGCCTGACCCCCGCTTTAGCGTTTGCCTTGCTTGGCGAGGTCAATCACCGATGCGGCGGTATCCTTGGTGACAAAGCCGGGGCCTGTCGGATAGTCCGCGATGGGGGCGATCTTGTATTTCTTCCACAGGTCGAACATCACCACCGGGACATAGCCCATGGCATATTGCTGGGCGTCGATGCCCCATTCCATCTTGCCGTCGGCGGTGGCCTGCAGGATGGTCGGCGACAAGTCGAAAGTGCCGATTTTCACCTTGCCGGTGAGGCCCAGTTCGTCGAGCGCCATCAGGGCGGGTTCGGCGCCGCCGATGCCGACGGTCAGCACGAACTCAGTGTCCGCGTTGGTATTGAGGAAGCCAATGATGCGGTTCTTCATCTCCGTTGGGTCCATCACGCCGTTCAGGACCGGCACGTCCGCCCCGAGGCCCTTGGCAAAGCCCGCGCAGCGGTCATCGAGACTGACGTTGCCCACTTCATGGTTGGCGCAGACCGCCTTGGTGAGGCCGAGCTTGGCGATGCGCTCGCCGGCCATGACGCCCGCCTCGTATTCGCTCTGCCCGAGATAGAGGAGGCCGCCCAGTTCGCGGGTGAGCTTGGAGCCGCCCGAGTCGATGACGATCACCGGAATGCCGGCCGCGACAGCGTTCTTCACGGGCTCGCTCAAGGCCGCCGGATCGGCGATTGACACGACGAGGCCATCGGGTTTCGAGGCCGTGGCGGCATCGATCATCTGGGCCATCTTGGCCATGTCGAAGGTCTCGGGCGCCAGATACTCGGCCTTGACGCCGAGCGCCTTGGCGGCATCGTCCATGCCGTTCTTGACCACCGACCAGTAGGGATCACCGCTCTGGCCGTGGGTCACGAACACAACGCGGGTTTCGTCCGCCGCAGCGATGGCCGATGCGGCCGACAGGAGTGTTACTCCGGCCACCAGGCCGAGAGCCGATTTCATAATATTCCGGCGCGAAAACATGTTTCCTTACTCCCTTTCTTCTGCTTCTCCGCCGCCACGCTGGCCGTGGCTGCGCTCAATCCTCCACCGTGAAACCCGCCTCCTTCGCCATGCGCTTCAGGTTGTTGAAACCCAGCGTCGCATAGGTGAGGGGATGGGCTTGCTTCGGGTCCTGCTCGGCCTCGACCACCAGCCAGCCGGTGTAATCGTTCCCGGCCAACACTTTCAGGATCGAGGGATAATCGATCGAGCCGTCGCCCGGCACCGTGAAGATGCCTTCCATGACGGCGCCCATGAAGCTCATGTCCTCGGCCCTCGCTTTCTCAAGGATGGGCTTGCGGGCATCCTTGCAATGGACATGCACGACGCGCTTCACATGGGCTTCGATCAGCGCCAGCGGATCGCCGCCGGAAAACATCGAGTGGCCGGTATCATAGAGGAGGCCCACTGCCTCGCCGCTGTGCCGCATCAGGAGGCCCACCTCCTCGTCCGTCTCGACGATGGTGCCCATGTGATGGTGGAAGGCCATGCGCACGCCGAAATCCGCCATGCGTTCGGCGAGTGCCGTCAGTTTCCGTCCATAGATTGGCCATTCCTCAGTCAACAGCTTCGGGCGCTGCGAGATCGGCCCCCAGATGGCGCCATGCCGCCCGCGCGAGGTATCGGCGTAGACGGCATGTTTCGAGCCCATGTCCTTCAGCAATTGAAGATGCGGCCCGATGGCCTCCATCTCCTCGGCCACGTCCTTCTCGGCGCAGCGGCCGTCATACCAGCCGGAGATCACCTGCAGTCCATGGCGCGCCATGATCGGTTTCAGCACGTTCGACTCGCGGGGGAACTTGCCGCCGAGCTCGGTGCCGGCATAGCCCGCCTGTTTGGTCTCGGCGAGGCAGGTTTCGAGCGGCGTGTCGCCGCCCAGTTCCGGCACATCGTCATTGCTCCAGGTGATGGGATTGATGCCGATGCGAACCTTCAACTGTGATCTCCCTGCTGGATAGGGTGGCATGCTTTAATTTACCGTGAGACTAGCGCTAGAGTGGTTCCAGCTTGAGAACCAGATTGAAAAGATATTAGGGAACCATCATGACGGCGGGCTTTCCGGTCGAAAACATCCTTCTGGACCGCGCTTCGGACATCAACCTGCACCGGCAGATCTATCGGCAGCTGCGCGGCCTGATCGAGGCCCGCGTGTTGCCGAGCGGTTCCGCCCTGCCTTCGACGCGCGTCCTTGCCAAGGATTTGGGGCTCGGCCGCAATACCGTCATCGCCGCCTATGAGCAGCTGGCACTCGAAGGTTTCCTGGAAACCGCACCCGGAACGCCGCCCGTGGTGACCGGCCTTCCGGCCCATGCGCCATCGCCGAAACGGCAAAGCCCGAGCGGCGAGAGCACCCTGTCGCAGCGCGGGCGCATGATGAGCGAGCAGCCTTTCCACCACGGCCAACCCGGCATCACGGCCTTTCATCCAGGCCTGCCCGATGCCGACAACTTTCCCTTCAACACCTGGTCGAAGCTGCTGGCCAAGCGCGCCAAGCAGGCCCGCGGCGAACTCTTCGGCTCCTATCATATCATGGGCTATCCGCCGCTTTGCGAGGCGATCGCGCGCTATCTCGCCGCCTCGCGCGGTGTGAATTGCTTAGCCGAGCAGATCATCGTCACCAACGGCGCGCAGGCGGCCTTCGATGTGCTGGCCCGCCTGCTGACCGATCCGGGCGAGGCGGTGTGGATGGAGGAGCCGGGCTATTATGGCGCGGGCGCTGCCTTCCAGTCGGCGGGCGCCAGGCTTCTGCCGCTCCGGGTGGGTGACGGCGGATGGGATTTCGAGCCGCCGGAAATCCTTCCGCGGGTGATTTTCGTGACGCCATCATGCCATCATCCGCTTGGCCTCACCATGGCGATGGAGCAGCGCCTCAACCTGATCCGCATGGCCGCCGAGTGGAACGCCTGGATCATCGAGGATGACTATGACAGCGAATACCGCTTTCAGGGCCAGCCCATCCCGGCGCTGCAGGGGATCGCCGCGGGGGCCCGCGTCGTTTTTGTCGGCACCTTCGCCAAGATCCTGTTTCCCGCCATGCGGCTCGGCTACATGGTGGTGCCGATGGACGTGCGCGAGCGCCTGACGGCGGCGTTGAGTGCCACGGGGCAATTCGCGCCGCTCATCACCCAGGCGGCCCTCGCGGATTTCGTCAGCGAAGGCCATCTGACGCGCCATCTGCGGCGCATGCGCCGCATCTACGCGGAGCGCCGCCAGTTCTTCATGGACCAGTTCGACCGCCATCTCGGCCGCTGGATGGATCTCCGCCGTACCGATTCCGGCATTCAGCTTATCGGCTTGCTGCGCGGCGATACCGATGACCGCGCCCTGGCCGCTTTGGCACTGGCGCAGGGCGTCAATGTCTCGCCCCTGTCGCTGCAATACCGGGGTCCGGCCCGCCAGCACGGCCTTCTCATGGGCTTCGCCGCCGCCGACGAGAGAACCACCCGCCGCTCGATGCAGCGCCTGTCGACGATCCTCGAAGGCCACTGCCAGTCCGGCGGCCATTGACCGCCGCCTGCTGCGGCAATCGTGCATCGCCGGAAGCCACACCACGTCCGCGGGACACCACCCCGCAGCCCGCGAAGCATTTAGCTATGGCGTTTGTTGCCCATTCGGTGTCTGTTGAGGGTAATTTCGGAGGACTGAGCATGCGCGGTCTTTTCGTACTAACGCTCCTCGCGGGCCCATTGGTGGCCCCCCTCGCCGGAGCCCAGGATCTTGGTCCCGGGATCGAATTCGGCCCTGTGTCAAGTATTGACGGAAGGGCGCCACCGGCGCGGCCCGCGGTCACGCGCGGCGCCAACTACATGGGTTTTGCCGAAAGATTCAACCGCTACTACACGGACTCCGCCTGGATTCCGTTGAAGACCGTATTTGTAAGCCCGAACGGCAACGGCAGCGGCGCCACCCGCGACACGCCCGCCGCCGCACCCGCGGCGATTGCGGCGGCGCGCCCCGGCAGCCTGATCTATTTCCTGCGCGGCCAATACCCGGCCTGCTACGGGTTCTCCACTGTGAACGGCGGCACCTACGCCAACCCGGTCGTCCTCTTCGGCGAGCGCAATCCGAATCAGTCCCTCGGCGTGGCGTTGAATTGCTGCACCACCGGGCGGGCGTCGTGCTTCAACTTCGAGGCCGCGAACTACATTGCCGTCGATGGCTTCGAGCTCATCGGGGGGAACTACGGCGTGCGCGCGGTGGGCGCCGACTATGCGGCGAGCCAGCACTCGCGCGGCATCGCCGTCATCAACTCGAATGGCCACGACCAGGAGCGCGACCCGTTCCTCACCGGCCAGTCGGACTGGGCCGTCTTCGAACGCAACAAAGCACACGGCGCGAAGGACGGCGATGGCCACGGCATCTATCTCAGCAACGGCAGCGACTGGAACATCGTGCGCTACAACGAGACCTATTCGAACAGCTCCAGCGATTTTCAGATCAACGCCGATCCGTTCTCCACCTGCGCCGACGTCGGGATTCCGTTCAACGACCCGCGCTGCGACGCCTATGCCGGCACGGGCGAGGGTGGCCAGGGCGCCAGCGATTATTTCCTCGTCGACGGGAATTACTTTCACCACAGCGACGTCGGGCCGAATTTTACCAGCGTGCGCAAGAGCATCATCCGCAACAATGTCTTCGGTTTCCAGACCCGGCACAACGTCTCCTTCTGGCAGGAAACCAACAACCCGCGGCTCGGTTCGAGCGACAACAAGATCGTCCACAACCTCTTCATCACAACCAACAGTCACGGCGTGCAGTTCAACAGCAATTCCACGCGCAACGCGTTCACCAACAATGTCCTCCTGGGCGTGCGGATAAGCGGCGGAACAGCGGCGGCCAATCCGTCGGCATTGCTGATGGAAGTGGACAACACGGTAGGCGCAAACGTCTACCGCTCGAACCTCTACGTGTCTGGCCGGCTCGAGGGGCGCGTGCCGAACGCCGAGGAATTCGCGCGGGCGGACTTCTCGCCGCTCTGGTACACACGCTTCCCGGTGGCGCTGAACCACAATCCGAATGATTTCAGGCCGACGGCGAGCGCTCCCTTCCTTGAAAAGGGAACGCTCTCCCCCCACGCGCCCCGCGACCGCAACAATGTGGTGCGCTCCGGCATGGTCGACCTCGGGCCGATCGAAGTGCCGTGATGCGCACCCGCCGATCGGACCGCCCTTGCCTTGGAGATGATCATGCTTAACAGGCCTGTCAGGTCTTGGGCTTTCGCCTTGCCGTTGATCCTCGCATCGCTATTTGCCGGGGAGGGTGTGGGTTCGGTGGCGGCGGCACCGCACGCCGTGACGGTGGCGCGAACGCGGGTCATCCCCGCCTGCACCCGGTTTGTGGACGCCGCGGCCGCGGCTGGCGGCACCGGCACGGTGGCACGGCCTTTCAGGACGATTGCCGCCGCTATCGCCGCCGCACCCGCCGCCGCGATCATCTGCGTCGCGGAAGGAGTCTACCGGGAGTCGCTGCGGCCTGGCACCAAGCCCTTCACGCTCGCCGGCGGATTCCAGCGCGGCAAGGCCTTCACTGTGCGCGACTCCGCCCTCTACGTCTCCAAGGCGCAGGGCAATAGCACCGGATCGTTCATCCGCATCGAGGATCCGGGGCCTACTGGCAACCAGCTGACCGCCATTGACGGTTTTGAGATCACCGGCTACTCGCAGGCGATCTATCGCGAATATTTTATCTCGCAGCGCTTCAACATCACCAACAACAACATCCACGACAATGTGTGCGCTGAGCCTTCGCTCGCAGGTGCTGGCTTCGCGCTGGTCAGTGTCTCCGGCACGATCCGCGGCAACGTGTTTCTGCGCAATTCCTGCGACCGCGGCGGGGCGGGCTTCCTCGACGATCGCCTGAACGAAAACACCGTCTCGTTCCTGAGCAACTGGGTCGAGAAGAACGCCGGAACGGAGCCGGCCACCTCGCACGGCGGCGCCCTCTACTTCTTCACCAACAGGCTGACGATCACCGGCAACGAGATCATCGAGAACACCGTGACCGGCTATGGCGGGGGCCTCTTCGTCGGCGCCTTCACGCCCGGCGGCCAGTTCACCAATGCGCGGATGAGCTGGAATATCTATCGCGGCAACCGCGCCGGCGGCTCTGGCGGCGGCTTCTTCTGCGACGACGGGGCGAACTGCACGAGCGAGCACGAGATCTACGACGGCAATTGCGGCGGCAACATCTATGTCGACGGCGGCTCCGGCGGCAGCGGGCCGACCATCGCCAGGTTCAATCACGTGACCAGCGTGCGCGGTAGGACCGTCGGCTGCGGTGCCGCCGGCGCTGGCGTGCGGATCGACAAGGCCAGCCTCGTGGCCGACACCTATTCCTTCACCAACGCGATTTTTTGGGGCAACGCGGCAGGCTCAGATTTCTCCGTCTCGTGCGAACGGGGATGCGCGAGCGCCCGGATCACCGTCAACTATTCGATGGTGCAGAAGGAATATGTCAACAACGGCGGCCTGAAAATCACCTTCGGAGCCGGGATCGTGGCGCCGAAAAACCCGCTCTTCGTCGGCCCCGCCACCGGCGACTTTCACCTGAAATCGAAGAGCGGCCACTTTACGCCGGGCGGCTTGGTACTCGACGCCGTGTCGAGCCCGGCGCTCGCCAAGGCCAACCCGGTGGGCGCGTCGAACCTGGACCCAGCCTGCGCCGGCAACCGCAGCGAACTCGGCGCCTACAGCAACAGCGCGGAAGCCTCCTGCGTCCCTTAAAACAGAAGCATCGGGCTGCGCGAGGCCCCCCCCGCGCTGGCAAGACGTGGCGCGGCTTTGCCGGCAAGGATTTCCCATCCGTGTCCGGCGGCGATCGGCAATTCGGAATTACCGGCGAGCAAGCGTCCGCGGTGGGCCAAACCGGGACCTTCGCCTGATCCAGCGAATGTCCGAAAGGCTCCAGAAGCGCCCGGGTCAAGAACCTGACGGAATGATGGAGGTTGTTGATATCGCACACCTTTCCGTCGCCCCGGCGCGGGCTTGGGTCCGGCTTCTTAGTGGCGCGAAGTCTGGATTCCGGCTTGAGCCGGAATGGCGATCGCGGATAGTGCTACTGCGACCTCACACCCCGCCTCATGCGCTGTTCCCGCGCCCGCAGCAATTCGTCGATGGGGTCGACGTCATAGGGCAGCCTCAAGCCATGGCGCAGGTCGTCACGGGTGAGGCCGATGTCGTTGAGGAGGTAGTCGTCGAGATTTTGCATTTTCCTGAGTTTGCGCTTGGCCTGCCAGCTGCGCCATATCCGGCGCAGCTTCGGGAAGGCGAAGGTACTGTCACGGTCGTGGGCAAGGTGGAAGATGTAGTCGCGCATGATCTCACCGATTGTCTCTATTGTAGCAATCAAACCACTTGATTGTACGGGTTCAATTCTATAATGTATGCATCCAAAATCGATCAAGGGAAACATTGTCACCATGACAATTTGGATGCCGCAGCTTCGCCGCGAACGCCCACTCTATCTCGAGATCGCTGACGCCATCCGTCAGGATGTCGCTAAGGGAACACTCACGCCCGGCGACCGGCTGCCGCCGCAGCGCGACTTGGCCTATCGCCTGGGCGTGACCACCGGCACGGTGACCAGGGCCTATGCCGAGGCCGAGAAACGCGGGCTGCTGGCCGGCGAAGTGGGGCGCGGCAGCTATATCAAGGCGCCCGCGGCCCAGGTGCGGCCCTTCGCATCGCCTGCCCTTGAGCGGCAAGGCATCATCGACCTGAGCCAAGCCACGCCGCCGCGCGTGCATGCCTCGCGGGATCTCGACACGGCCTTGCAACAGATCATGGCCTCGCCCAGCCATCTCGATCTCCTTGACTATACCCCGCCCGAGGGCCACCCGCTGCACCGCGCCATGGGCGTCACCTGGCTGGCGCGCTCCGGCATCCATGTGGCGGAGGCGGACGTGGTGGTGACGGCGGGCGCCCACGCAGCACTGATCGCCTGCCTCTCGGCCATCACCCAGCATGGCGAGCGCATGTTCGTGGAAAGCCTCAACTATCCGACCATCAAGCCGATCGCCCGGCATTTAGGCGTCACCCTGGTGCCGATCGAGATGGACCGGGGCGGTCTCGTCCTGGAGGCGCTGGAACGGGCGGCGCGGGCCGGCGAGGCGAAGCTCCTCTATCTGGTGCCGACCTTGCAGAATCCCACGACCTCAACCCTCAGCCACGACCGGCGCTTGAGCATCGTCGACATGGCCAGGCGCTATGGCATCACCATCATCGAGGACGATATTTTCCGGCTGCTCGATCCGCGCCTGCAGCCGCCCACCCTGTTCACGCTCGCACCCGAGCGCACCTATCACATCACCAGCATTTCCAAGACCCTGTCGCCGGGCTTAAGGGTCGGCTTCATGGTAGCGCCACCGGGCAAGACCGATCTGCTGATCCGCCACCAAACGGTGGC
>JANPCA010000025.1:0-3097 GCA_031430715.1 Hyphomicrobiales bacterium
GGCTGCGGCAAATCTACGCTTCTGCGCCTGATTGCGGGTCTGGAAGAGATCACCGGCGGCGAGATTTCCATCGGCGGGCAAGTGGTCAACACGCTGGAACCGCGCGAGCGTGGCTGTGCCATGGTGTTCCAGAACTACGCACTTTACCCGCATATGACCGTGGCCGAAAACATCGGTTACGCGCTGAAAGTCGCGGGCACGCCCAAGGCCGAGCGTCTGGCGCGGATCGAAGCGACCGCGAAATCCGTGGGCCTGACAGATTTCCTTGACCGTAAACCGGGCCAATTGTCCGGTGGCCAGCGCCAGCGTGTCGCCATGGCCCGCGCCATCATCCGCTCACCACGGGTGTTCCTGTTCGATGAACCGCTTTCGAATCTTGACGCGAAGCTGCGCGTGCAAATGCGCCACGAGATCCGCCGCATCCACAACCAGATCAAGGCGACATCGGTCTTCGTCACCCATGACCAGCACGAAGGCATGACCCTCGCTGACCGGCTGGTGGTGATGAACAAAGGCACTATCGAACAGGTCGGCACCCCGTCCGATATTTATGACAACCCGGCCTCGCTTTATGTGGCGGGCTTTATCGGCAGCCCCGCGATGAACTTTTTGCCGGGTCAGGTTTCCACTACGCGGCGTGGCGTGGTGCTGGAAAATGGCACACTCGTTCCCTTGGCGCATCTGCCTGATCTGCAGGACGGTCATCTTGTCCAGATCGGTATCCGGCCGGAACATGCCTCCTTGGTCAGACCGGGCCATGGGGCCATCGACGCGCGCGTAGACGTTATCGAAGAACTTGGCGCAAGCCGCCTGTGCAACCTTCGCTTCGAAGATATCGCATTCTGCGTTCTGACCGATGATCGCCCCGATCTTGCGCCTGGCACTGCCGTAGGCCTTCGTCTGCCGTCCGATCGCATCCACCTTTTCGACTCAGTCACCGAAAAGAAGGTCGTGGCAAAGCTGTACCCAGTGGGTGAGCGTCAGATGGAGCAAAAGCTGGCTTGAAGCAGGTTGGCCAAAGTACTGTGGTGCCGATGGATATCCTGGCACGATAAAGAGGATGGCGTCGGCTTTTGCCGGGTCTGAAGCCTTCATGCCAAGCGTCAAGTCATCAAGGTCAGTTCTGATTTCCCCGGCGATGCCTCAACGATATGAACGACCGCTTCGCAGCCTCAGTCAGGGTTGTGGCTCAAGCGGTTGAACGACCGCTTTCCCCCCAACATGTCAACGTGCTGCGCCTGCGAACTGCAGGTCGGCAACATCGGCCAACGGCCGGAATGGTCCGTATAGCAGAACGGCGTCCTTAGTAAGTCCAACGGCAGCATTGGCGGTCAGCATGATGCTCATGATTGCGTTTCTTCAATGTCCTCAGAAATCTCCTGGCCCAGCTTTGGTCCCTGCGCGAGACGCCGTCCAAGCGCCGCGACGAAGGCGTCGTAGCGTTTTCCCGCCTGAGCCTTCGCGGCGGCTTGCGCAGGTTCGGGCAGCGGCGGATTGCTTGTTAGCCAGAATCGGATGAAAACTGCCAGCGTTTCCACCGCAATGCCGATGTCGCGTTCCACTCGTGTCATGCGGCGGTCAATTTGATCGAGCCGTTTGGTTGTCGCGGCCTCCTGTCTCTCCGCGGCATCGGGTGACAGGAACGAGGCGATAGCCGCCTCGGCGACCAAGGATCGCGAGTGATCCCGCCGCGCGGCATAGTCGGCAAGTGCGGCCATGATATCTGGGTCGAGATAGACAGACAGTCGATGCTTCTTGCGTTGCCTCATCGTCAGGTCCTCACAATTTGATGCCATCGTCGGGATCGAGCGATGTCGCTTGGGCTGCCCGGCGCGCCTGTTGGTTAAACAGCTGGAGCTGCGCAGCACGATTGTCTGACGGCTTATTGAGATCGGGCTCGAACTCGTTCTCGATCGGCCTGGCTCGCTCTGGCGTTTGCGCCTGATCCAGTTCGGGCTGCTTGCGCTTTTCGTGCTGGGTGTCGCCCGCATCGACTTCATCGGCCTGGCCATCGGCACCGGAAATGTTCAGGCGCCGTGGCACCGTTCGCGCGCTCCAATCATCGGGATGTCTTGTCGCCGACGCTTTGCTTTCAGGCGGCGGAAAAATGCGAGCCTGGAACTGCGGATCCTCAAAGTACCGCGCCTTCTTCGCCCGGATGGGAGGTGTGCCCGCAACCATGACGATCTCGTCGGTGGGCGGGAGCTGCATCACTTCGCCGGGCGTGAGCAGTGGCCGCGCCGTCTCCTGACGGCTCACCATCAGATGGCCGAGCCAGGGCGACAGCCGGTGACCAGCATAGTTTTTCATCGCGCGCAGTTCGGTTGCTGTGCCCAGTGCATCGGACACGCGCTTGGCAGTGCGCTCGTCGTTGGTGGCAAAGCTCACGCGGACATGGCAGTTGTCGAGGATCGAATTGTTCGGTCCATAGGCTTTCTCGATCTGATTCAGAGACTGGGCGATCAAGAAACACTTGAGACCGTAGCCTGCCATGAAAGCCAACGCGTTTTCGAAGAAGTCGAGGCGGCCGAGTGCCGGAAATTCGTCCAACATCAGCAACAAGCGGTGCCGTCCGTGCTGGCCGTCCAGGTCTTCGGTCAAGCGCCGTCCGATCTGGTTGAGGATCAGGCGGATCAGTGGCTTGGTTCGATTGATGTCGGATGGCGGCACGACGAGATAGAGGGTGACGGGATTCGGGCATTCGACCAGATCCACGATGCGCCAGTCGCAGCGCCGTGTCACTGCGGCGACGAGCGGATCGCGATAGAGCCCGAGAAACGACATTGCGGTCGACAGGACACCCGAGCGTTCATTGCCCGACTTGTTAAGGAGTTCACGTGCGGCGCTGGCGATCACGGGATGCGGACCCGCGTCTCCGAGGTGGGCGGTGACCATCATCGCCTTCAGTGTCGCCTCGATACCGCATTTGGGATCGGACAGAAAATTGCCGACACCGGCGAGCGTCTTGTCCGCCTCGGCATAGAGGACATGCAGGATCGCGCCGACCAACAGGGCGTGACCGGTCTTTTCCCAATGATCGCGTTTCTCCAGCGACCCTTCCGGGTCAACGAGGATGTCTGCGATGTTCTGGACGTCG
>JANPCA010000026.1:0-23467 GCA_031430715.1 Hyphomicrobiales bacterium
AGGCCGCGGGCGCGTTCGGTCTGTTCGGGCTTGGTGTAGGCCATGGGCAAGAGTGGGGGAAAGCAGCGCCCGTGGCAAGAGGCCCTCATCCCCCTTCGGGACCTTCTCCCATCCTCCGGACGGGGGTAGGCGGTTCGGCGCATGCGCCTTCTCCCGCGCTTGCGTGGGAGAAGGTCCCGAAGGGGGATGAGGGCCCTCCGCCGCGAGCGACTATATCAGTAACTTACGCATCCGCATCCGCCACAACAAAAGCGCGGCCAACACAGCCAGCCCCGCAATCGTCAGCATGCCGCTTTCGCCGCCCGTGTATTCGAACCACTCCGCCTGATGCACCTCGGTCATCTTGTTCATCAGAGACCAGGCCCAGTTGAACACGCCATGCAGGATGGCGGCGGGCCACACGCTGCCGCTGATCAGGCGCACATAGCCATAGGCGATGCCGGCAATGGTCAAGGTGATGAGGAACAGTGGCACGATAAATAGCGGATTGCCATCGCCATGGTAATAGGGCGTCGTCAGCAGCAGCGGCAGATGCCATACGCCATGCAGGAAACCAACGATCAGCATGGCGGGCACGGCGCCGATCCCCACCAGGCGCGGCAGCATGTAGCCGCGCCAGCCCACTTCCTCGCACAGCGCCCAAACGGTTCCGATGACAAGCCCCGCCGCGAGATTGAGCGTCACATCGGCCGCTCCTGACGAAATATCAGGCGCCTTGAAAGACCCGATGTCGGTCATCCAGACGATGGCGTAGACGGCGATCAGCAGGAGGATCGGCCCCAGCACGGCAACCGGCCAGCCAGTCCAGCCGGGCCTGTCCAGTCCGAGCGAGGCCAGGGCCGCCCTGAATCCGCCCTCCGGCGTCAGGACCGCCAGCATGAGGATGACGGCGAGTGCCGGTGTGAACATGGTGATGAGCAAGCTGGCTTCGCCGATCCATGGCGCGGCGCCGGCCACCAGCAATGCCATTAACAGTGTGACCGCATAGAACAGGAAAGCTTTGGACGATGGGCTGAGACTGGTGAACATGTGGCACGCCCTTTCCTTGGGAGGAAATTTTAGGGCCGCCGTCTGAGTGGGTCAAGCCGCGCGCACCAGCCATCTCCGGCCGTGGCTTGACTTAATTCCGTACGGGGATACTGTGCGCGCCAATTCAGCACAGCGCCTTGTGCGGGAGAGACCGGTTCGATCCGGCGCCGAAGGAGCAACCGCCCCGGAAACTCTCAGGCCAAAGGACCGCGAGGCGTATCGAAATCTGGAGAGCAGTGGCCCTGTATACCAGTGCCGCTCACCGAAGGAGCCAAGTTACAGGTGCGAGGGCGCGCCTGTATCGAAAACTCTCAGGTCGCGTACAGAGGGGGCACGTCTGACAGAGGTCGGGCGGCGCCTTACTTTGTCAGGAGACCTTGATGAGCGACCCCACTGCCAAACGCACGGCACTTTATGACGAGCATGTCCGCCTCGGCGCCCGCCTGGTGCCCTTCGCCTCCTATGACATGCCGGTGCAATATCCAACCGGCATCCTGACCGAACATGGCTGGACCCGCGAGAACGCCGGGCTCTTCGACGTCTCGCACATGGGCCAGTGCTTCATAGAAGGCCCGGACTTCGAAACCGTGGCGCGCGCCCTGGAGAAAATCGTTCCCGCCGATATCCTGGGGCTTAGCCCCCACCAGCAGCGCTACTCGCAATTGCTCTCGCCCGATGGCGGCATCCTCGACGATCTGATGATCACCCGCATGGGCGATGATGGCGTGCTCTATGTGGTGGTCAACGCGTCGCGGAAAGATCACGACTTTGCGTTGATCGCACAACACTTGCCGGAAAACGTCACGCTCACCCGGCGCGGCGACCTGGCGCTGGTGGCGCTCCAGGGTCCCAAGGCCGGGGAGGTGCTGGCCAAGCTGGCGCCGGCCTTGAGCGATTTGAAATTCATGCACTATATTGACGCCAGCCTTGGCGGCGTCGGCGCGCATATATCGCGCTCGGGCTATACCGGCGAGGACGGTTTTGAAATATCGATGCCGGCCCGCCATGCGGTTAAGCTCTGGACCCTGTTGCTCGACAATCCGGCGGTGAGGCCCATCGGTCTCGGGGCGCGCGATTCGCTCCGCCTCGAAGGCGGTCTGTGCCTCTATGGCCATGAGCTCGATGACACCACCTCGCCCGTCGAGGCGGACTTGATGTGGTCGATTTCCAAGCGCCGCCGCATCGAGGGCGGCTTCATCGGCGCAGAGCGTGTGCAGCGTGAGCTTGCCGAAGGTGTGAAGCGCAAACGCGCCGGCATCAGGCCCGAAGGCCGCGCACCCGCCCGCGACGGAACCGTCATTACCGATGGCGCGGGCCGCCAGATCGGCACCGTCACATCGGGTGGCTTCGGCCCCACGGTGGGCGGTCCCATCGCCATGGGTTATGTCGAGACGCAATATTCCGTACCCGGAACATCTATTCAACTGATCGTCCGCGGGCAGCCGCTGCCCGCCACGGTCGTCAAGCTTCCCTTCGTCCCCAACCGCTTCAAACGCTGAGGAGTCTCCCATGACCGTCAATTACAGCAAGGACCACGAATGGATCATCGTCGAGGGCGGCATCGCCACCATCGGCATCACCAACCACGCCCAGGAGCAACTGGGCGACGTGGTCTTCGTCGAGCTGCCGGCCGTCGGCAAGATGGTGATCAAGGACGAAGAAGCCGCCGTCGTCGAAAGTGTGAAGGCGGCGAGCGAGGTCTTCGCGCCCGTCTCGGGCGAAGTGGTGGCGGTCAACAGGGAACTCGAAGGCGACCCGGCCCTGGTCAACCGCAGCCCGGAAGGCGGCGCCTGGTTCATGAAAATCAAACTGTCCGATCCCAAGGAACTCGAAACCCTGATGGACAAGGCCGCCTATGACAAATTCGTGGCGGGCTAAGGAACCTCACATGCCCAACCGCCCCACCCTCGCCGAACTCGAACCCGGCGCCAATTTCGTGCCCCGCCATATCGGCCCCGATGACACCGAAACCCGTGACATGCTGCGCGAAATGGGTGCGGCGTCGCTTGAGGACTTCATTGCCCGGGTGGTGCCGGAAAAAATCCGCAGCCGCCGCCCCCTCGAACTGAAGAAGGCCATGGCCGAGCGCACCACGCTTTCCTATCTCCGCCGCATGGCCGAGCGCAACGAGGTCTTCACCTCGATGATCGGCATGGGTTACTACGGCACCATCACGCCCAAGGTGATCCTGCGCAACGTCCTCGAAAACCCCGGCTGGTACACCGCCTATACGCCTTACCAGGCGGAGGTCAGCCAGGGCCGCCTCGAGGCGCTGCTGAATTTCCAGCAGATGGTCATCGACATGACCGGGCTTGAAATCGCCAATGCCTCGCTGCTCGATGAAGGCACCGCCGCCGCCGAGGCCATGAACATGGCCAAGCGCGTGGTGAAAACCTCCGCCAATATTTTCTTCGTCGATGCCGACACGCATCCACAGACCATCGGCGTCATCGAGACGCGCGCCCGTGCCTTTGGCTATGACGTCGTCATCGGCGACCCGATGAAGGACATCAAAGCGGAAACCGTCTTCGCCGCACTGCTCTCCTATCCCGGTTCCTCGGGCGAGGTGCGCGATTATCGTGCCGTCATCGCCAAGCTGCATGGGGCGGGCGCCCTGGCCATCATGGCCACCGACTTGCTTGCCCTGGCGTTGCTGACGCCGCCGGGCGAACTCGGCGCCGATATCGCGGTCGGCTCGGCCCAGCGCTTCGGCGTGCCCATGGGCTATGGCGGGCCGCATGCGGCTTTCTTTGCAACCAGGGACGAATTCAAGCGCAATATGCCGGGCCGCGTCATCGGTGTGTCGGTCGATGCCGAGGGCCACCGCGCGCTGCGCATGGCGCTACAGACCCGCGAGCAGCACATCCGCCGCGAGAAGGCCACCAGCAACATCTGCACGGCGCAGGTGCTGCTCGCCGTCATCGCCTCGATGTTCGCCGTCTACAATGGCCCCAGGGGCATTGCCAAGACGGCGGAGCGCACCCATCGCCTGGCGGAAATCTTCGCCGCCGCCGTCACCTCCTTCGGTTTCGAAGTGGCAACCAAGTCATTCTTCGACACGGTGACGGTGCATGTTCCGGGCCGCGCCCATGCGCTCTGGGCCAGGGCCAAGGAAAAACGCATCAACCTGCGCTTCGTCGATGCCGATCATCTGGGCGTCGCCTTCGACCAGTCGATCCGCCGTCAGGAACTCGAGAGCCTGCTGACTGTCTTCAGGACCGATGCACTGGAGAGAATATCGATCGACGCCGTCGATCGGGATCTGCCGGATGTGATCCCCAAAGCCCTGCGCCGCACCTCGTCCTATCTCTCCCACCCGGTCTTCTCCATGTATCATTCGGAAACCGAGATGATGCGCTACCTGCGCCATCTGCAGATGAAGGACGTGGCGCTCGACCAGTCGATGATCGCACTCGGCTCCTGCACCATGAAGCTCAACGCCACCACGGAAATGATTCCTGTGACGTGGCGCGGCTTCTCCATGCTGCATCCCTTTGCACCCCTCGAACAGGCTCAGGGCTATGCCCAGCTCTTCGAGGAGCTCGAAGCCATGCTGGCCGAGATCACCGGCTTCGACGCCGTGTCGCTGCAGCCCAATGCCGGCAGCCAGGGCGAATATGCGGGTCTTCTGGCGATCCGTGGATATCACGCTGGCCGCGGCGAGACCCACCGCAACATCTGCCTCATTCCCGTGTCGGCCCACGGCACCAATCCGGCTTCGGCCGTGATGGCGGGAATGAAAGTGGTGGCTGTCGCCTGCGATGCGGACGGCAATGTCGATGTCGATGACCTCCGCGCCAAAGCGCAAGAGAACGCCGCCAACCTCGCCGCCCTGATGATCACCTATCCCTCGACGCATGGTGTCTTCGAGGAAGCCATCATCGACATCTGCGCCATCGTTCATGAACACGGCGGCCAGGTCTATTTGGATGGTGCCAACCTGAACGCGCAAGTGGGCCTGGTGCGGCCAGCCGAACTGGGTGCCGATGTCTGCCACATGAACCTGCACAAGACCTTCTGCATCCCCCATGGCGGCGGTGGGCCGGGCATGGGGCCGATTGGCGTCAAGGCCCATCTGGCGCCGCATCTGCCGGGGCATCGGGTGGTCGACGGCGTCAATCCGGCGGCGGGCCGCGATCAGAGCCAGGGCGCGGTCTCGGCGGCGCCCTGGGGCTCGGCTTCGATCCTGCCGATCTCCTGGACTTATATCGCCATGATGGGGCCAGAGGGCCTCCGCAAGGCCACCATCATGGCCATCCTCAACGCCAACTATGTGGCCAAACGCCTCGATCCGCATTTCCCGGTGCTCTACAAGGGCCCCGGCGGCTTCGTGGCACACGAATGCATCATTGATCTGCGCTGGCTGAAGGAGCGCACGGGGTTGAGCGTCGAGGACGTCGCCAAGCGTCTGGTGGATTATGGCTTCCACGCCCCCACCATGTCCTTCCCGGTCGTCGACACGCTGATGATCGAGCCTACCGAATCGGAGGGAAAACGCGAACTCGACCGCTTCTGCGATGCCATGATCGAGATCGCCAAGGAAATCGCCGAGGTCGAGGAGGGCCGCGCCAATGCACAGGACAACGTGCTGAAGAACGCGCCGCACACCCACCGCCTCTTGCTCGGCGACTGGAAACACCCTTATTCCAAGGAGAAGGCCTTCTTCCCCTTGAAGGGCTATCCCAACGCCAAATACTGGCCACCGGTGGCCCGCGTCGACAACGTCTTCGGCGACCGCAACCTGGTCTGCACCTGTCCGCCCATGGCAAATTACATGGAGGCGGCGGAGTAGGGCGTTTGACATGGAAACCAATTCTGACTAGTCTGACTAGTCAGAATTGGAGACTGACATGAACCATCACCCACGCGTCTGGTCACTCCAGGATGCCAAGGCGAAGCTCAGTGAAGTCGTGCGCCTTGCCCAGACAGAAGGCCCGCAAACTATCACGTTGCATGGTGAACCGGCAGTCGAAGTCACAGCCATTCCATCCCCTGTCGTTGACTTCACGGGCAAGACAGGGGCTGACCTCGTGAGAGCCCTGTCCGCAGGACCGCCGATTGATTTTGAGATTCCACCGCGCCCCGTTGGCGGCAGTTTCCGTACTGTATCGTTTGAGGATTGACCTCAACTCATGGCTTACCTGATCGATACCAATGTGATTTCGGAAACAAGGAAATCACAAAAATCTCAAGAGGTTATGTCATGGCTTGGCGCGCAGCGCGTCGAGGATATTTGGACTTCAACCATCAACTTGGCTGAACTTGTCTTCGGCGCGGAAACGCTTGACGACATCATGAAACGGCGGAATCTTGAGAAGTGGATTGCCGCTATTGTCCGGCCCTGGTTCCATGGCCGCATGGCCGAAGTCACCGAGAACGCGCTCCTGCGATGGCGGCTCATGATTCGAGAAGCGCAACGTGCCGGACAGCGCGCGCCTGAAATCGATCTCCTCGTCGCAGCTGTGGCATTCGAAAACGGTTTGACTGTCGCCACGCGAGATACCCGGCCATTCATCGGTATCGGCCTCCCGGTCCTCAATCCCTGGACCGGCGAGCGCTTCAACGGCGCCTGACCGAATGCCCCTCACGCAAGCGCCAGCCCCTCATGTACGCTGAACGACATTAGCGCCAGCACCGCTGCCAGACCGAGATAGAGCACCGCATATTCGAAGCGCGTTGCGAAGGCGACCGCCCGGTAGCGCCTCGCCTCTTCCGAGTTCGGATCGTAGCGCCACGCCGCAAATAGGCTGGGAAGCGCCAGGATGCCGATCAGGATCAGCATCGGGCTCGGGATATAATAGAACAGGGCAACCAGCATGGGCAGGCCGATGAACCAGATGCGTGGGCTGAGCACCTGGGTGATGCGGCCGCCATCGAGCGGCGATATCGGAATGAGATTGAACAGATTGAGAATGAAGCCGGTATAGGCCAGCGCCATCCAGAAATCATCGCCCGCATGGCGTCCCCAGAAATAGGCGGCGAAGGCGCCGAGCGTTCCCACGAACGGCCCCGCATAGGCCACATAGGCCTCGGTCTCGGCATCGTGCGGCTGCTGGCGCAAATTGATAAAGGCACCCACGAAAGGAATGAAGGCGGGCAGCCCCACATCGAGACCGCGCTGGCGCGCCGCAACATAATGGCCCATCTCGTGGATAAGCAGCAGCCCCACGAAACCCGCCGCGAATGGCAGCCCGTAGATCGCCGTATAGACCCAGATGGTCAGCAGCATGCTTCCCGCCGACAATAGGGCCTTGCCGAATTTGGCCGATGTCAGCAAGAGAATGAGAAACTTCATGCGGACGGACTTTTGCCGCGCCTGAAGAATTTCAGAAAGATGCCGCCCGCCACGGCGGCGGCGATAAGGATGATCTTGGCGAACTTGGCAATGAACACGCCGGCCAGTGCCAGCAGGCCCAGCTTTTTGGCGGCCACCCCGCCGATCAGCGCGGCGATGCCATATTCGGCCATATGGTCGGTCTCGGCGTTGAAGTCTTCATAGGCTTTGCCCGGGTTGTAGGTGAGTGCCGCCAGCAGCGTGTGGGCGGACTGCTTGTCGCTCCCGACCTTGGCTTCGTCCGTCAGCAGATTGAGCGCGAAATAGCCGTCGCGGCCGAGCGCATAGGTATTGTAGTTGATGATCGCCGGCGCCCCCGCTGCGGCGCCCCGTTCCGTAAGCTTGATTGACCACACCAGCCGGTGGTTCGGCGCGTCATAGCTGGGAGCCTGAATCCAGCCGATGACATCCAGCGCCGCAATCCCGCTCTTGGCTCGCTCGGCATTCTGCTGTTCGGTGCCGTCCTTGAGCAGTTGCAACAATTCGCCGGCGTTCCAGTTCTCCGCTTCCTCGTCCTTCACATAGCCGTCGGCCGTGTGATCGACAGTCAGGGCCCAATAGTCGCCATCCGATACGGGCACCACCAGCCCCATGAAACCGTCCCCGACGCCATTGCCCCAGGTGCGCATCAGGACTGACGCCTCCGGCTTCGGGATGAAGGCCATTCTGTCCGGTACCCGCAACTTCGCCTGATCGCCGAGGGGAACATCGGCTGGGCCGATGATCGCGGTCTTCTTTGCCGCCTCCCAGGCCGTTTGGCTCAGCGATTGCGCAGTCTCTTCGGCACGGAGCGGTGCCGCCACCCAAAATGCCATGAGCAACAGGGCAAACACCTGCGGCAAGCCATTGAATCGGCGCATGATCCCGCACTCCCTTAACGACATTCCGGAATATGACAGGAAGTCCGGCGGCGGAAAACAAAAATTGCCCGCGACATTTCTAGACTTTTGAGACGGTGGACTTGCGCGGCCTCAAGCGGCTTTCAGGAATCGATCGATTACAGACCACATCTCGGCATTGTGCCCGGTCCAGATGTGACCGCCAGACGGAAAGGTGACGAGCCTGGCACCTGCGGCCGATGCCGCGATGTGGCGCGCGGGCACGCCCTTCCAGCCTCTGCTTCGCCGCCGCAAGATAGGCTGCAAACCGGGCCTGGACGGCGCCGCTTGCTCCAGCCATGGCTGCCGCTGCAAGTGCAGCCAACATCACTTCCCGCCGGGTCATGACAATGATCCGCAAACCAATCGTCATAAGTTACGACACTTGCACTGGGCGTGGCTTGCGATCGGCTATCAACTTCTCCCGCCAGCGGGAGAAGTTGACACGAGTCATTAACCGGAGCCGTCCGTACTGGACGCCCGCCGCCGTGCGCTCGATCAAACGCCACGTATCAAACGAAAAGCCCGGCACTTGCTGCCGGGTTTTCGAATGGTATTACGCGTTAGGGCCTCAGTTCAGGCGGATCCTCACCGCTTCAATCGACGTGGCAATCAGCTCCGCGCCCTTCGCGCCCTTGGCGGTATCGGCCAGCAGGCCCTGGGCGGCGCTGGCGGCCAGTTCGATGGCGGCGTTGCGCACGTCCTTGATGGCGGCGGCCTCCGCCTGGGCGATCTTCTGCTCGGCCTGCTTGGTGCGGCGCTCAAGGGCCTCGCCAAGCTTGCGGCGCGATTCAGCCGCATATTCCGCGGCATCGCTTTTGGCTTGGGCGATGATGCCCGCCGCCTCGCGCTCGGCATCCGAGCGCTTGCTCTTGTAGCTGTCGAGAAGCGCCTGGGCTTCCTGGCGCAGCTTGCGCGCCTCGTCCAGTTCCTTGGCGATCTTGGCAGCCCGTGCGTCAAGCGCCTTGGCCGCCATGGCCGGCACCTTGAGATAGACGAGGAGTGCCACAAACAGAATGAAGGAGACCAGAACCCAGCTTTCGGCCTTGCCAAAAAATCCCATGCGCCTCCTCCTATTTCGCTGCTTTGCCGATGGCGTCTTTGACCGCCGCAGGCGTTGCGTTGACGCCGGTCAGCGCGCTGACGATGCTGGCGGCGATGTCGGCGGCGATGCCTTCGACTTCCGTCATGGCCTTGCCCCGGGCCGTGGCGATGACCTTGTCCGCCGCCTCGATCTTGGCCCCCAGTTCGGCGTCGAGCTTGGCGCGCTCGCCGTCGATCTCGGCCGTGACCTTCTCGCGGTTGTCCTTGGCGATGCCTTGCGCCTTGTTGCGGGCTGCCGCCATGGCCGCGTCATAGGCGGTGAGCGCGGCCTCGGTCTCGGCCTTCAGCTTCTGCGCCGCGGCAAGGTCGCCCTCGACCGTCGACTTGCGCAAGGCGATGACGCCCCCGGTGCGCGGGATCACCAGGCGCGACATGATCAGGTAGAGCGCGATGAAACACAGCGCCAGCCAGAACAGCTGCGACGGCCAGGTGTTGATATCGAGTTGTGGCATGAACGGCCTCAAATCAGCCCGGCCGGACGAAGTCCGGCAGCGGCGCTAAGGAATGACCAGATCAGCCGAACAGGATGAGCATGGCGACGGCGAAGCCGATGAGGCCCGTCGCTTCGGCGAAGGCAAACCCTAAGAACAGGGTGCCGCGCTGTTCGGCGGCCGCTGCCGGGTTGCGCATGGCGCCCGCCAGGTAGTTGCCGAAAATGTGGCCGATGCCGATGCCAGCACCTCCCAGTGCCACCGCCGCAATGCCCGCGCCGATCATCTTTGCTGCTTCAACGTCCATTTCGATTCTCCTTGGCTGTCGATTGAGGTTTAAGAAAATTCAGTGGTCGACGTGCATGGCGTCGTTGAGATACATGCAAGTCAGCAGCGCGAACACATAGGCCTGCAGAACCGCCACCAGCAGTTCAAGCCCGGTCAGGGCGACCATGGCGGCGAGCGGCAGCCAGCCGCCCAACACGCCGAGCATGACCACAAAGCCCGCCATCACCTTGAGCATCATGTGGCCCGCCAACATGTTGGCGAACAGCCGGATGGAGAGGCTCATCGGGCGGATGAAATAGGACACGATCTCGATGACCACCACCAGCGGCAGCAGAACGGGAGGAACGCCCGAGGGCACGAAGAGCTTGAGGTAGCCGGTACCATGGCGGATGAAGCCGATGACCGTGGCGCCCAGAAACACCGTGAGCGCCAGCGCCAGGGTGACGATGATGTGGCTGGTGACCGTGAAGGAATAGGGCACCAGGCCCAGCACGTTGCAGAACAGGATGAAGCTGAACAGCGTCAGCACGAAGGGAAAGTAGCGCCGCGCATTGTCGTGCAGCACGTCATGGGTCATCTTGTCGACGACCTCGTAGATCGATTCCGCCGCCGATTGCAGGCGCGTCGGAATGAGATTGGCCGGGGCCAGCAGGAACAGGGCCGCGGCACAGGCCACCGCGATCACCGCCCACAGCGAGGAATTGGTGAAGGTGAAGAGACCAAGCGGGCCGTCGCCGAACAAGGGCGTGATCAGAAATTGATGGATCGGATCGATGATCTTCTCGGCGTGTTCACCGCCTTCGGGCGCCGTGGTCGCTGTCGTCACGTTCAATCCTCATCATCATCGAGCTTGACGGCGGGCGTCTTCGACAGCCCGTCGCCCAGAATTTCCTTGGCCTGCTTCGAGTTGGACAGCCGCATGACGTTCATCACGCCCGCCGCCAGCCCGACCGGCATCAGCGCTATCATGAACCACGGCGCCGTGCCCAGGTATTTGTCGATGAAATACCCGCCCACCATCGTCACCAAAAGACCAACCAGAAGCTCGGTGACCGCCCGCATGGCGAGGCCAGCGGCGGAACTTTCCTTCGTATCGGTCTTGTTTCCGCCACCCCGCGCCTGGACCGCATTGTCCAGCCGCTTCCCCAAATTCTTGAGCTGCCCCAATGCCGGATCGTGATCGGAGTCCGTCATAATTGCGCCCAAGTCAACGCTATCGGTTGGCAGGACACCCCCCAAAAGCCGCGCCAACATACTTATTCGATCCGCCTGTGTCAAGGCAGTGATTCTGGGTGTAAGATGTTGAAGTTTCACGCGTTTATATGTGGTATTCACAATGCGTCGAAATGTCCTTTGGGGCGGTTTTGAATGACGAACACGACCAGGAAGCCGGTCCTCCTCTCGGGCGGCAACCCGCAAATCCCCAAGGCCCATGGCGACGCCCCCGTGCAAGCCTATATCGCCGCCATGCCGGGCTGGAAATGCGAGGTTGGGCGCCGCATCGACGCGCTCATCGTGGCGGGGGTTCCGAACGTGCGCAAGGCGGTCAAATGGAACTCGCCCCTGTACGGGATCGAGGACAACGTCTGGTTCCTGAGCTTCCACTGCTTCACCAAATACGTGAAAGTAGCCTTCTTCCGCGGCGCGTCTCTCAGTCCCGTCCCGCCGGGCAAGTCCAAGCAGAAGGAGGTGCGTTATCTCGACATTCATGAGGACGGCGAGCTCGACGAGGCGCAGTTCGCCGATTGGGTGAAACAGGCGAGCGGTTTGCCGGGGGAGCGGATGTGACCGGGGAATAGCGAAGGATGCGAGTGGCCTGAAGAAGTCGACAGCACCCATCACAGGGAGGAAGTGCGATCGGAGAACGGAAAGCAATGAGACTGGCACTCTCAGACGATAGATGCGAGACTCAAAGCACTGATGCCGTAAAGTGAGTCGGAATCGAGCTGCCGTAACCCACCGCCCAATCTCGCTAGAAAAAACTACACCGGACTACGCTTTGCAAGTGCTTTCCCAATTATCACCGACGAGACAAACTCCAATGATAAAGCCGCATCCTGACCAATACGCCGAAAAACACAGCATCACAAAAGAGCTTTTCATCGACACAGCAGACGACAACTACGTCGCCGCCCGCTGGTGTTATCATAATGGTTTGGATGTTGATTTCTTCTGGCTGGCAGTTCATTCCTTAGAAAAATACCTTAAAGCCGCGCTACTGCTCAATGGACTTTCTTCGAAGAAACTTGGGCACGAAATGAGAAACTTTGGGCACGAGATCGAGAGGCTGTACGCAGCCGTTGAACCGCTTGCCCCGGAATTATTGGACGCGCCCCTCAGGAAACCGCCGCAATACGAATTTGATACTTGGTCCTCAGAGACAGTGGATGAATTTGTGAAGCGTCTGTACGGAGAAGGGCAGGCACATAATCGATACCATCTATTTGGCCATATCAAATACATGGAAGATTTCTTTAAGTTCGATCAACTAGTCTTCGCTGTTCGACCGCTTTGTCAGCCGCTGGAGGTGCGTTTTGTGGGCGAAGAGGTGACCGACTCACCCAACGAGTCCGTCCGACAACGGATGGCTCGTGGCAACGAAAATGAGGTCTGGCACAATCTGGGTGCAAATCTTGAACAAGCGATGGACGGACGTCGTGGCGAAGGAGTTCGGAAAGCGCTCTTAGACTGGAACTATCCATTTGCCCCGCCAAACTACAGCCACCCGCCTCTTAGGTACTCAACATCATTTCAAACTCCCGTCTTAGACCGCTGCATTCTCGATCCTTTGAAGGCGACACCAAAGACCGAAGACACCGATAAGCTATGGCAGTGGGTGACGGACAACATTGATCTTCCTAATCATCTCAATTCAAAAATTGAGAATGAGCGCGCAAAGTTGAAAGCAGCGGCTCGAAAGACTCACAAGTGATGTGCGAGCGGCATGAAGAGAGCAGCATCAATCATGAAGAAGGACGGTTCGAAGGAAGGCCAAGCGGGAGATTTCGCCTCCCACCTCATCGATGCCCGCATCGCGGAACTCGCCGACTGGCGAGGCGAAACCTTGGCCCGGGTCCGGTCTCTCATCAAACAGGCCGACCCCTCAGTGGTCGAGGAATGGAAATGGGGCATTCCGGTGTGGTCGCACGCTGGCATCATCTGCACCGGCGAGACCTACAAGAAGGCCGTGAAGCTGACCTTTGCCAAGGGCGCCGCGCTGGAAGACCCCTTGGGCCTCTTCAACTCCAGCCTCGAAGGCAAGGTGCGGCGGGCTATCGATATTCTTGAGGGTGGCAAGATTGATGAGGAGGCGCTGAAGGCGCTCATTCGTGCCGCCGTGGAGCTGAATTTGTCTGGGAAAGCCACCCCCCACCCCAACCCCTCGCCACGAGGGGGAGGGGCTAAGGGCGAGTCAAGCTAAGCTAAAGCAGCGCCGCCTCTTGCAGCGCCGTGCGGAGCCGTTCGGGCGTGGTGAAATGATGCGCTTTCATACCCACCGCTTCAGCGCCTTCGGCATTCTTCAGGCTGTCGTCGATGAACAGGCAGGAGGCGGCGTCGAGCCCGTTGCGGGCCATCAGCAGGCGATAGATTTCCGGGTCGGGCTTGACCAGGCGCTCATCGCCTGACACGACGATGTCGCGGAAGTGATTGAGGAAGCCGAAGCGGGCTTTTGTCTCGCGGAACTTGTCGCCGTTCCAGTTGGTGATGGCATAGAGCGCCTGGCCCCTGGCCTTCAGCTCTTCGAGGATAGCGACCGTCCCCTCGATCACATGGGTGAGCGTCTCGGGCCAGCGCAGGTTGTAGGCGGCAATGGCCTGCGCCTGATCGGGATGGCGCGCCGTGGCCTCGGCAACGGCCTCCTCGAAGCTGCGGCCGCGGTCCTGTTCGACGTTCCATGATGGCGGGCAGACATGGGTGAGGAACCAGTCCACCTCCGCTTCGGACGCGAAGATCTTGCGGTAAAGGGCGCGTGGATCCCAGTGCAGCAAGACATTGCCGATATCGAAGACGATGTTCACACCGCCACCGCCATGATTTCCGCTTCCTGCAAATTCACCGACACCAGTTGCGACACGCCGCGCTCCAGCATGGTGACGCCGAACAGGCGGTGCATGCGGGCCATGGTCAGGGCATGGTGGGTGATGATGAGGAAGCGCGTCTCGGTGCGCTCCAGCATGGCGTCCAGCAGATTGCAGAAACGCTCGACATTGTGATCGTCGAGTGGCGCGTCGACTTCGTCGAGCACGCAGATGGGCGAAGGGTTGGTCAAGAACACCGCGAAGATGAGCGAGAGCGCCGTCAGCGTCTGTTCGCCGCCCGACAGCAGTGACAGCACCGTCGGTTTCTTGCCCGGCGGATTGGCGACGATTTCGAGGCCGGCTTCCAGCGGATCGTCCGATTCGATCAGTTGCAGTTCCGCCTTGCCACCGCCAAACAGGGTTGTGAAGAGTTCGCCGAATTTCTGGTTCACCGTGCCGAAGGCGTCGAGCAGGCGCTGGCGGCCCTCGCGGTTCAGGCTCGAAATGGCGCCGCGCAATTTGTTGATGGCCTGCACCAGATCGTCGCGTTCCTTGATCAGGCTGTCGAGTTGCTTTGCAACCTCAACCGCTTCGTCGTCGGCGCGCAGGTTGACGCCGCCCAGGCGCTCGCGGTCCTCGCGCAACGCCAGCAGCCGATGCTCGATCTCGTCAGCCCCGGCGATTTTGGTGGGGTCAAGTCCGGTCGCACCCAGCACCTCGTCCGGCGCGCATTGCAGCATCTCGCCGATGCGCCGCTCGCAGGCCTCCTGGCGCTGCGTGCTGGCCTCGAGCCTTGCACCCAGCCGCGCATGATCCTCGCGCGCCGCGGACAATTGTTCCTGAACGCCGCGCAAGGCCTGATCGGCGGCCTTGACGGCGTTCTCGGCCGTCTGCAGTGCGTCCGCCGCCGCCTTGCGCTCGGCCTCGGCCTGCTCAAAAATGTTCATGAGCTTCAGGCGCTTCTCCGCCAGCATCTGCGGCAGGGACGACAATTCGAGAATGGTGGCGCGGGTGTCTTCCGCCCGCGCCGACAGCGAGTCGATCTGTTCGTTGGCGCGCCCCGCGCGCGCCGTCCACTGGTTGCGTTCGCCCTCAATCGCCTTCAGCCGTTCGCTACGGGCCTTGGCTTCGCGCTCGAGGCCGTCGTGCCGGGCGCGGGCTTCGGCATAGTGGGCGCGGTCGCGGTTGACGCCGTCACGCAACTGCCCGAGCTGGGTCTGCAGCGTGTCGAGGACCGGCAGCCCACCGGCCTCCGCGGATGCCGCCTCGAACTGGCCGCGGGCCTCGGCAAGCGACTGCGCGATGCGGCGCTGGGCTTCATCGAGCGCGCTGGTTTGCGCCAGGCGCTCGGCCACCTGGCGTTCATGCTGGCTCAAGGCACGCCTGGCGAAATCGACCGCCGAAAGGGCGGCGCGCTGGTTTTCGCGGCGCTCGCGCTCGATCTTGACCGCGGTTTCGACAGCGCCACGCGCCGCATCCAGTTGCGTCCGCACCGAATCGGCCGCCTTGAGCGCCTCGGCCATTTCGATTTCGAGCGATGCCAGACGGTTGCGTTCGGCCAGGCGCTTGGCCGCCGCACTGGGCGCGTCCGCCGCCGCCGTGAACCCGTCCCAGCGCCACACGTCGCCGTCGCGTGATACGAGGCGCTGGCCCGGCTTCAACTGCGGCTGCAGCGCCATGCCAAGCGCCTTCGAGACCACGCCGATATGCGATAGACGGCGCGCCAGAGCTGGTGGCGCCTCGACGAATTGCGTCAGCGCCCAGGCGCCATCGGGAAGTGGGGCGGTATAGTCGAGCGCCGGCAACCCGCGCCAATGCACGGGTGCTCCCTCATCCGCGGAAGCATCGATGTCGTCGCCGAGTGCGGCCCCCAGCGCCATCTCGTAGCCCTGGTTCACCTTGATCGCGTCGATGAGTGCCGGCCACAGGCCGCCGCCGCCGGATTTCAGCAGATTGGTCAGTGTACGGACTTCCGTCTGCAGCCGGTCGGCCTTGCGCCGCGCCTCGTCATGGGCCGTGCGCGATTCGGCTTCGATCCCCCGTGCTTCGCGCACCCAAGTTTCGGCCTCTGCAACACCCGCTTCGCTGGAAGCGGCGGTAGCAGCCGCCACCTCGACGGCGGCATTCAATGTTTCGCCGTCGCCTTCCACGCTGTAGCGCGCCAGTAACTGATCGCGCTTGACGTTGGTTTCGGACAATTCGCGCTCGAATTTCGCCGCGCGGTTCCGGTGATCCTCGATGGCCGGCAGGATGGCGTTGCGCCGGGCACTCAGTTCCGAAAGCCGGGCATTGGCCGCGTCGGCTGCTTCCTGCGAACCGGCCAGCGCCGCGGCCGCGGCCTGCAGTGCCACCGCCGCCCCGGCGCGCATCTCGGTGTCGGAACCTTCGGCGGCGGCTAGCGCCTCATGCTCCGTGTCGAGCTTGGCCAGCACCCGGTCCGTGTCGTTCAGAAGTTCCTGCTCGCGCGACAGGTCGGCGTTGATCTGCGCGATGCGCTGGTTGAGTTCGTTGCGGCGCTGTTCGGCGCGGCGTTCTTCCTCGTCGAGCGCATTGCGCTCGTGCGAAATGCGCTGCAGCACGGCGCCGCGGATCGCCTCCTGCTCGCGAAGTGCCGGAAGCGTTTCGCCCAGGCTATCGCGCTGGCGGAGCTTTTCGGAAGCAGCCCTGGTATGCTCGGCCAGCACCCGCGTCGCTTCATCGAGCGCCGCCGTGTCGCGCCGGGCCATTTCGGCAGCGTCCTTCCACGCCACATAGAGGCCCGCCGCCTCCAGTTTGCGGATCTCGGCCGACAATAGCTTATACTTGGTGGCCTGGCGCGCCTGCCGCTTCAGGCTGTTGAGCTGGGTTTCGAGCTGTGCGGTGACGTCGTCGAGCCGCGTCAGGTTCTGTTCCGCCGCCCTGAGCTTCAGTTCCGCCTCGTGACGCCTGGTGTGCAGGCCGGTGATGCCCGCCGCCTCTTCGAGTATGAGGCGCCTGGCCTGCGGCTTGGCATTGATGATTTCGCCGATCTGTCCCTGGCGCACCAGGGCAGGCGAGCGCGACCCGGTCGAGGCATCGGCGAACAGCAACTGCACGTCGCGGGCCCGCACATCCTTGCCGTTGATACGGTAGGCGGAACCCTCGTCGCGCTCGATGCGGCGGGCGATTTCCAGCGTTTCGTGGCCCTGGTATTGCGGCGGCGCCGTGCCGCCGTCATTGGCCATGGTGACCACGACTTCCGCCATGTTGCGGGCCGGGCGCTGCGTGGTGCCCGAGAAGATGACGTCGTCCATGCCCGCCCCGCGCATGGATTTATAGGAACTCTCGCCCATCACCCAGCGCAGCGCTTCAAGAAGATTCGACTTGCCGCAGCCATTGGGTCCGACGACGCCGGTGAGGCCCGGTTCGATGAACAGATCCGCTGGCTCCACGAAGGACTTGAATCCCGAAAGCCTCAGCCGCGTAAACTTCATCTAGCCCCGTCCCCCAAGTCCATAAACCGCCCCTTAGAGAAGCGGGTCGATCGTTGCCTTGAATTCTTCGAAAGTGCGTTCGCCCTTGAGGAGTTCGCCATTCAGAAAGAACGACGGCGTGCCACCCACGCCGAACTTCGCGCCAACGTCGCGGATCGCCATGATGCTCTTGGCCAAGGCCTCGTCCTTCAGAGTCGCGTCGAACTTTTCCTGGGTGAAGCCCGCCTGCTTGGCGATATTGAGCAGCCCCTGCGCCGGGTTCTGCGCCCAGGTCGCTTGCGTCTCGAAATAGATGTCCATCAACGGGAAATAGGCGTCCTTCGGCGCGGCGCGGGCGATCATGAAGGCGGCCAGCGCCGCATCGTCCAGCGGGAACTCGCGGAACACGAAGCGGATTTTCTTGGTGTCGATATATTCAGCTTTAAGCTTCTTGTAGACGTCCTTGTGGAACGCCGCGCAATGCCCACAAGTGGCGGAGGCATATTCGATGATGGTGACCTTGGCCCCTTCATCGGCGCCCAGCGTCATCTCGCCCAAGGCCGGCGCTGCTTTCAGTTCCGCCACGTCCAGGGCCAGGGCCGGAATGGCAAACAATGTGGCGGCGGCAAGTGCGCTTCCGGCGAACAGGATGTGGCGGCGATTGAGCTTTATCATCAGGCTTACCTACTAGATGTTGGGGGTTGAAACAAAACGTTTATTTGTCTTGTGGAGAACTTATGCGCGACCCATGAATGCCGCGCGCCAGCCTGGTCAGGGCATCCTTCAAGGGGCCATCTTCCAGCGTTCCAAGTTGTTGATCGCAAACCGGATTTGCACTGTCAATCAAGGCCCGCCGCGGGGCCTTGGCGGGCAACCGGCCGCCCTGCGTGACCTTGAGGTGCGTCACTGCCCCGTAGCCGAAAAAGCTGTTGACCCGGGCCAGGAGCCGGGGGCCTTCATATTGCAGGTCGAGGGCCCGGCCGGGAGCCGCCCTGATGACCAGGGTGCCGCCCGATTTTTGCGGCTCTTCGCCAGGGCCACGGGGCCACTTGATCCGTTCAGGTGCCGAAATCGCCGCCAGATCGGCGCCTGCGATGTCGGCCCAATGGCTCACCAGATCGGCCTGTGCGAAGCCATGGCGGGCAAAGGCGGCCTTGGTGATTTCGCGGAAATGTTTGGTCAGGGTTTCCATGAACGGCTTATAGCGGAGGTCAAACGGCAGGAGAAGGTTACTTGCGCAGCACCATGGCCAAACAAGGGCTGGAAACGGCCCTTCCGTCACAACTGCTTGATTGGTACGATACCCACGCGCGGGTGCTGCCGTGGCGGGCGCTCCCCGGCGAACGGCCCGATCCCTATCGGGTCTGGCTCTCCGAAATCATGCTGCAGCAAACCACCGTCCAGGCGGTGAAGGCCTATTTCGAGGCCTTCGTGGCGGCCTGGCCCACTGTCGAGGCGCTGGCCGCAGCGGCGCTTGACGATGTGCTGAAAGCCTGGGCGGGACTCGGCTACTATGCCAGGGCGCGAAATCTCCATGCCTGTGCGATTGCCGTGGTGGCCCGTTTTGGCGGCATATTTCCGCGCGGTCCGTTGGAACTTCAGAGCCTCCCCGGCATCGGCCCCTATACGGCCGCGGCCATCGCCGCCATAGCCTATGACCTGCCCAACGCGGCGGTCGATGGCAATGTCGAACGCGTCATCTCGAGGCTTTGTGCCATCGAGGAGCCGCTGCCGGATTCGAAGCCTGAGATTCGCCGGCGCGCGCTTTCCCTGGTGCCGCCACGCAGGGCCGGCGATTTCGCGCAAGCGATGATGGATCTGGGCGCCACCATCTGCAAGCCGAAATCGCCCGATTGCGGGAATTGTCCGTGGGCGGAGCATTGCGCCGGTTTGCACTTAGGCATAGCCGCCACGCTGCCGCGCAAGGCACGCAAGAAGCCCGTGCCGCTGCGCAAGGGCGTGGCCTTCTGGGTGGAACGCGATGACGGGGCCGTGCTATTGCGCCGCCGCCCCGACAAGGGTCTTTTGGGCGGCATGATGGAAGTGCCGTCCACCGAGTGGGGTCCGCATCATCCCGAAAACCTCGAGGCCCACGCGCCACTCGCCGCGAGGTGGCAAAGACTGCCGGGATTGGTCGAGCATACTTTCACGCATTTTCATCTCGAGATGGAGGTGTTGAAGGCCGTGGTCATCGACGTCGAATCCCTTCGCGGCGGCTATCGCTGGGTACCCATTGCGGAACTGCAAGGCGAGGCGCTGCCCACGGTCATGCGCAAGGTCGTGGCGCTGGCAACGAATCCTCTTCTCCCTGCGCAGGGCGCGGGGAGAAGGTGGCCGAAGGCCGGATGAGGGGTGGCGTTCAGCGCGGCGGACATCGATAAGTTATCTCCGCCGACTGCTGCGCTTCGAGCCTTCCTTCAAGCGCCTCGACAATCGTCTCAAGCACGCTTCGATGCCGCCCCATGATGCCGGCATTTCCAATTCTCAAGACGAAATAACCCTCGCCGGTCAGCCACGCATCACGGATTGCGTCCTTCGCACAGGCGAAGTGCTGCGATCCGTCGGCTTCGACAATGAGCTTCTTTTCCCGGCACATGAAATCGGCGATGTAATGTCCGACTGGTGCTTGCCGCACGAACTTGTAGCCATTGAGGGAGCGGTTGCGTAGCGAATACCAAAGCTTGTGCTCGGCGTCGGTCGAATGTTCCCTGAGGCGTCTGGCTTTTGCGTTGGTTGGAGAATCGCGGCCGCGCATCGTTGCACCTAGGATGTCTGAACTTGTGGAACGCCACCCCTCATCCGGCGCGTTGCGCCACCTTCTCCCCGCACCCTGTGCAGGGAGAAGGGGACAGCGCTAACGCCGACCGCCAACCTCATCGATATGGGCCAGCATGTCGGCTGGGTCTTCGTAGACGCGGTAGGCGCCGGAGCGTTCCAGTTCTTCCATGCCATATCCGCCCGATAACAACCCGATGCCGAGGCCGCGGGCGCGCTGGGCGGCCAGCATGTCCCAGATCGAATCGCCCACCACGCAGGAATTCTCGATATCGGCGCCGAGTTTTTCGGCCGCCGCCAGGAACAGGTCCGGATCGGGCTTGGCATAGCGCACCATGTCGCGGGTGATGACCGTCGCATGGGCCGGATCGACGCCGAGTATCTTCAGGACCGGCCCCGCCGTCTCCATCCGCCCCGAGGTGGCGATGGCCCAGGCAATGCCGTTGTCCGAGAGATAGGCCAGCAATTCCCTGGCACCCGGCAGGGCTTGGGTGCGCGGCGAGCGCGCGCCATAATATTTGGCGTGCAGCACGCGCAGCCGCTCCAGCACCTCATCGCCGATGTCATGCCCGGTCTCGCGCGCCAGGGCCTTGGTGAAGAGCCCGCCCGACATGCCGATCTTGCGGTGCAGGCGCCAGATCGACACGTTGATTCCCAGCTCCTGCAGGCTGTCGTGCCAGGCCAGCACATGGTCATAGACGCTGTCGACCAGCGTGCCGTCGAGATCGAACAGAAATGAGGTCTGTTGCCGGGCTTTCATGGGAGCTGTCTCCTTCGCGTTCCGGAACCCGGAATAAACCGCTCAACTCCGCCCCGCAACCGCCATTCAGAATGTCAGATCAGCAGTTTCTCGACGATGATCACATCGCGCCATTCCCCGTCGAGCCGCCCGTGCTTCTCATAGATGCCCACTTCGCGGAATCCGAGGCCCGCCAGAAGCCTGCGGCTGGCGGCATTTTCGGGGAACACGCGCGACACCAGCTTCCACCAGCCGCGCCCCCTTGCCTCATCGATGAGCGCCGCCAGCGCCATCCTGCTGAAACCCTTGGCTCGTGCCTCGCGTGCCGCATAGACCGAGAATTCGCGCACCCCCTCATAGTAAGCAGCGGCGCGATAGGGCAGGGCGACGGCGAATGCCATGACGCAGTCATCGCCACAGACCATGACCGGATAGTCGTTCCGCAGCCACTGCACGGCATCGGCTTCGCCGCGCGGCACCGTCTGGAAGGTCGCCACCCGGTCGGCGATGCCCTCATTATAGATCGCGGCGATCCGCGCCGCGTCGGCCTCGACGGCGGCGCGGATGAACCGCTCGCTCAAGCCGCCGTCCCCATCTCGGCGCGAACCTGTTGGCGCAGCACATCGATGGGCACCAGATTGGCGCCTTTCATCACATGCCAGTAAGTCCAGCCGTTGCAGGCTTCAGCCCCTTGCACATGGGCGCCGATCTTGTGGATCGAGCCTGACGCGTCGCGGCTGGCGATCGAACCGTCGGCGCGCACCCTGGCCGCGATGCGCTGGGTCGGATCGAACAGGATTTCGCCGGCCTTCACCAGCCCGCGTTCGAGGAGCGCGCCAAAGGGCACGCGCGGTTCGGAGCGCCTGGGGACCGTCACTTTCAGCGACTCGAGCGGCAGCTGCGCGGTGGCCTCTATTCGGGCAAGGGCCGCTTCGGCATAGTCCTCCTCGCGCTCGATGCCGATGAAGACGCGGCCCAGTTGCTTGGCCGCCGCACCCGTGGTGCCGGTGCCGAAGAACGGATCGAGCACCACGTCGCCTGGATTGCTTGACGAGAGCAGTACGCGATGCAGGAGGGCCTCCGGTTTTTGCGTGGGGTGCAGCTTATCGCCCGCCTGGTTCTTGAGGCGCTCCCCACCCGTGCACAGGGCCAAGGTCCAGTCGGAGCGCATCTGCAGATCGTCGTTGAACACCTTCATCGCTTCATAGTGGAAGGTATATTTGGCTTCCGCACTCCGCCCCGCCCAGATCAAGGTTTCGTGCGCATTGGTAAAGCGGCGGCCGCGGAAATTCGGCATCGGGTTGGTCTTGCGCCAGACGACGTCGTTGAGGATCCAGAAGCCCAAGTCCTGCAGGATGGCGCCGACCCGGAAGATATTATGGTACGAGCCGATGACCCATAGCGCGCCATCGGGCTTCAGCACCCGGCGGCACTCGGAAAGCCAGCCCTTGCTGAAGCGGTCATAGGTTTCGAAACTCTCGAACTGGTCCCAATGATCGTCGACCGCGTCGACCTTGCTCTGGTCGGGCCTGGTCAGTTTGCCGGTGAGTTGCAGATTATAGGGCGGATCGGCGAACACCAGGTCCACCGATCCGCTGGGGATTTTTTTCATCTCGGTGAGACAATCCCCCACCAGGATCCGATTATGCAACGGCCTTATGTCCGGCCGTGTTTGATACCCCATCCGACGCCCCTTGAACGCTTAACGCAACTGACTCTTGATTGGCCATCATGAGTCCTGGGTGGGGCCGCGTGAATCGAATTCGGGCTGAGTGGTTAACGCCTCAGCAGGGCGGCAATGGGTGCGAAGCTCATGCGGTGTTCGGGGCAGGGGCCATGCAGCTTGAGTGCTGCGTGATGCGCCGCCGTGCCATAGCCCTTGTGGCGGGCGAAGCCATAATGCGGATACTGGGTGTCGAAGCCGGCCATCAGGCGGTCGCGGGTCACCTTGGCGATAATCGAGGCGGCGGCGATTGACAGGGATTTCGCATCGCCAGCAATGATGGTTTGTACCGCACAGGGGAGAACGGGCGCCCGGTTGCCGTCGACCAGGGCGAGGCCGGCACCTCCAAGCTGCTTCACCGCTTCCGCCATCGCCCACAGCGTGGCGGCAAGGATATTGTCGCGGTCGATGCGCCGGACGCCGGCGATGCCGATGCCGGTGCGCGCGGAGTGCAGGATCGGCTCGAACAGCGCCTCGCGCCGGGCCGCGGAGAGCTTCTTCGAATCATTGAGGCCGGGCGGAATGGCATCAACGTCGAGGATCACGGCGGCGGCAACCACCGGCCCGGCCCAGGGCCCACGGCCTGCCTCGTCGATGCCGCAGACGGGTCCGAACCCTTGCGCCAGTGCCGCGCGCTCGAAGCTCAGATCCGGTACCATTGCCGCCATGGCGCCTTATGGGCGGCGGCAGGGAACGCCGTCAACGCTTGCCGGAGA
>JANPCA010000027.1:0-1599 GCA_031430715.1 Hyphomicrobiales bacterium
CCGTGGCGACTATGACCGCTGGGCCGCCATGGGCTTGAGCGATTGGTCCTACGAGAAGGTGCTGCCCTACTTCAAGAAGATGGAACGCTGGGAGGATGGCGAAAGCCCACACCGCGGCGGCGGCGGGCCGCTCAACACGCAACGTTGCAAGTACAAGGACGAGCTCATCGAGGCCTATGCCGAGGCCAGCCGCAGCGCCGGATTTCCGCAGACCGGCGACTACAATGGCGCCACGCAGGAGGGGTTCTCGCGGCTGCAGATGACCATCGAAAAAGGCCGCCGTGCAAGTGCTGCTTCCGCCTATCTGCGTCCGGCGCTGAAACGGGCGAACCTCCAGGTGGTCACCGGGGCGCTCGCCACCCGCCTCCTGTTCGAGGGCGGCCGCGCCAGCGGCATCGCCTACCGCCACCGGGGCGGGGAACGCCAGGCGCTGGCCGGCCGCGAGGTGATCCTCAGCAGCGGCGTCATCAACACCCCGCAATTGTTGAACCTTTCCGGCATCGGTGACCCGGTGGAGCTCAGCGCCCACGGCATCGAGACGCGGCTGGCGCTGCCCGCCGTCGGCAAGAACCTGCAGGATCATGTGTCGGTCATTCTCATGTACCGGCGCAAGACGCCCGGGCCCTTCTTCCGCATGATGCGCTATGACCGCATCGCGCTCGACTTCGCGCGGACCTATCTCACCGGATCAGGCTTTTCCGGCGACGTGCCGGGCGGCGTCGTGGCGTTCCTGAAAAGCGATGCGTCGCGGCCCCTGCCAGATGTGCAACTGCTGTTCACCGCCGCACCCTTGGCCGCCTGGCCCTATTTCGCGCCCTTCAAGCAGCCCTTCACGGATGGCTTTGCGGCCCGCATCGTGGCGGTGCAGCCGGAGGCCCGCGGGTCGGTGCGGATCGCATCGGCCGACCCGCAAGCGGCACCGCTCATCCAGCAGAATTTCCTGTCCTCGCCCCAGGATTGGGCGAGCCTCAGGGCCGGTTTCCGGGTGGCCCGCAAACTTGCCGCCGAACCGTCCATGCAGCCCTTCGTCGCCGCCGAATTCCTGCCCGGCCCCACATGCCAGAGCGACGGTGAGATCGACGAACATATCCGCAAGACCGCGATCACCGTGCACCATCCGGCCGGTACCTGCCGGATGGGGACCGACGCCGCATCCGTGGTCGATCCCGCCGTGCACCTGCGCGGCGTGGCTGGCCTCCGCGTGGTGGATGCCTCGGTGATGCCGGACCTGCCCTGCGGCAATATCAATGCGGCGGTGATGATGATCGCCGAAAAGGCGGCGGACCTAATTCGTGGCTCGGCCCAAGCGGCCGCTATTGGTTGATATGGTTGCAATACGGGCATTGCCTGCTTCAACCATGCTTGCTATGGTTGATTTGCCACATTCCCGCGCCAGCATATGGAGGTGCCAAGATGCCGCCCACTCAGCCCGCCCAAGACCTGAAGCAGGCCGCCCTTCAGGGCCTCTACGACGACCTCACCAGGAAGAACATGTTTCCCTTCTGGGCGACTTCGCAATCGGTCGAGCACGACGAGGTGAAGCAGTTGATGGCCACCGTCAAGGCCATCCCCTTCGTGTGGAAGTATTCCGATATCGAG
>JANPCA010000028.1:0-2649 GCA_031430715.1 Hyphomicrobiales bacterium
GTGCCGAGGAGTTGAGTTTGACCAAGGATCCGCCAGAGCTTGCCGGAGGGGCATCGAGTAGTCCGCATTTTCCTACCCTGGAAGCGGGGGGAACGGGCTTGCGCGCCGCAATAAACTGCCGCACTGTAGCGCCCATCGGCAACAGGCTTTTCAATTGTCTGCCCTTTCATGCATCAGAGGTGATTGCCTTGAAGACCAAGCCACTGGATCCGATCATTTCCGAATTCGCCACCGAAGAGGCGGCGGTCAGCTACGACCTCTGGTTGTGTACCAAGGTGCGAGTGTCGTTGGATGATCAGCGGCCGTCGACCCCGCACGACCAGATGATGGCCGAGATGGATGCAATCATCGCTGAGGCCGAACTTCGCCGGAAGATTGCATGACTTCACTGCTGCATTGGCGTGCCTCAGCACGCAATGGCCTGTCCTCGTTGATTCGCTTCATTGCGAACGAAAACCATCAGCAGCGCGCCAGATGAGGGCGCTAAGACTTGATAGGGCTGCGGCTTGCGGATTCTGCACGTAATCCCTTCGCTAGCGGCAGCTCATGGTGGTCCGAGCCGGGCAATGCACCTGATCGAGCAAGCTTTGCGCGCCCGGAGCGTGACGATCGAGACGGCGACTACCGATGACGACGGTGCGGGTGGGAGAGTCAGTCGGGACGATGGCGGCAGTGTCGTCGAGGACGGAGCAACCCGTCGCTACTTCCGCAAGACAACGAATCCTTACAAAGTATCGATCTCGCTGGCACGTTGGCTGCTTGGCCATGCCCGCGACTATGACCTCATCCACATCCATGCCTTGTTTTCATTCACGTCCACGGCTGCGGCCTGGGCGGCGCGGCGGGCCGGTGTTCCGTATGTACTCCGTCCGTTGGGCACCCTGGCCAGTTATGGAATGACGCACCGGCGTCCGTGGCTCAAGCGCTTGTCCTTTGTGTTCGTGGAAGGGCCGCTCCTGCGCCATGCCGCGGCGGTGCACTTCACCAGCGCCATGGAGTGGCAGGAGGCATTGTCATTGGGTATTCCGATGCGGGCCGCAGTGATTCCGCTAGCGGTTGAGCCGGCTCCCGAAGCGGACATCGAACTGTTGTATTCGAGTTTTCCGCAGCTGCGGGGCAAGCGATGGGTGTTGTATCTCTCGCGCATGGACCCGAAGAAAAATGTCGAGGGCCTGCTCCGAGCCATTGTGCTTTGTGCTGTAGACATGCCGGAGATGCGCTGGCTGCTGGCTGGCGATGGCGAATCAGGCTACGTAGCCCAGTTGCATGGTCTGGCCAGGCAACTAGGCATCGAAGACAAGGTCATCTGGGCCGGACACCTCGAGGGTGAGCAGAAAGCCGCCGCCCTAGCGCACGCCGCGCTGTTCGTGCTGCCCTCGTACTCAGAGAACTTCGGGATTGCCGCTGCCGAGGCACTGGAGGCGGGGCTGCCCGTCGTTCTGGGGAAAGGAGTGGCACTGTCGGCTCTGGCCGTTGAAGCCGGGGCCGGCATTGCGTCTGAGCCAGCAGGTGAGAGCATCGCGGCAGCAATGAAACTATACCTGCTGAATCCTCAGGCCCGTGCCTTGGCCGCGAGCAACGCCCGCGCGTTGGCCACCAGGGAGTTTTCGCTGGAAACGATGGGCGCACGGTTATTGGCCCTGTACGAGGCGATACTTCTAGCCACCGATAAGGCCTGGATTGGCGACACCCCCAATGCTTGATCAAATCACGCCGCTGATACTCACCTACAACGAAGAGCCGAATCTGCATCGGCTTTTGAGTCAGTTGCGGTGGGCGCGCCGAGTCGTCGTACTGGATAGCGGCAGCACGGACGAGACCGTTCGCATCGCAAATTCATTTCCAAACGTGGTCGTGCTCGAGCGCGCTTTCGACTCGCACGCAGCACAGTGGAATCACGGGCTGCTGGCTAGTGACATGGACACGCCGTGGGTATTGGCGCTGGACGCCGACTATGTTGTAGGTGAGAGCGCGGTGACGGAGATTTCTGCGCTGAATCCTCCCGAGGCCGTGGCCGGTTACCGCGCCGCCTTTCGCTACTGCATCCAGGGCCAACCCTTGTCCGGTTCGCTGTATCCACCGGTAACCGTCCTGTTTCGCAGGGAGCAGGGCAAGTACGTCCAGGAAGGGCATACGCAACGGCTGCATCTGGATGGGGAGGTGCGGTCTTTGGCAGCGGTGCTGGATCACGATGATCGCAAGCCCCTTTCGCGTTGGCTCAGTTCCCAAGAGAAATACGCAACGCTTGAAGCACGCATGTTGCGGCAGTCAACCTGGGGCGATCTGCGCTGGCAGGATCGCTTGCGGACCCTGCTGGTGGTGACCCCATGGTTGGTCCCAATCTACGCGTTGACAGTGAAGCGCTGCATCCTTGACGGCAAGGCCGGCTGGTACTACGCCTTGCAACGCGGCATTGCCGAGGCCATCTTGTCCCTGAAGCTGCTTGAATTTCACTTGTTCGGTTCTGACCGGGAACATTAGTCGTGACGATGTGTACTTACTTTCTCGGCCTCAACGCCTTCCATGGCGACTCCTCCGCCTGCCTGATCAGGGACGGTGTGATCGTTGCCGCGGCTGAAGAAGAACGCTTTCGCCGGATTAAGCACTGGGCGGGCTTTCCCACCGAGGCGATCCGCTGGTGCCTGGCCG
>JANPCA010000029.1:0-4050 GCA_031430715.1 Hyphomicrobiales bacterium
TCTTGCCCGAGGCCCATATCGTGCTGCTTGAGATGGCGAATATCTTCGCCAGCTACGAAGAGGCCTGGAGCAAGCTCCGCGATCACATGGGCGAAGGCGTCATGCCGCGCACCGTCAACATGATTTCCGGCCCGTCGCGCACCGGCGACATCGAGCAAACCATCGTGAGGCCCGCCCATGGTCCAAAGAACATGCACGTCATTATTGTGCGTTAGCCTCTTCGCGGCTCCAGTTTTCGCCTGCGCCGATGATGAAGCGACGCTGTTTTCCTGTTTGGCACAAGACCAGCAGCACACCATCGAACTCTGCGCGTTACGCGACGACGCGGCGGGCGGTTACCAGACCCTGCAATACCGCTATGGCACGGCGGAAGCGCGGGAACTGGTGTTTCCGCAAGACCGCCATGATGGCAAGCGCCTCATGGCCTTCGCCCATGCCTTCGACACGGACAGCTATGTCTGGTCGCTGCGCTTCGGCAATGGCAGCTATGTCTATCGTGTCTTCGGAGTGGGGGATACGGCGGGAGTCGAAGTCTGGCGCAAGAAGAAGCGCGTGGCCCTAGTGATGTGCGGCGAGCGGCCCTATGGCTCGCCCAGAGACATCCGCCGCGCCAGTAGCTGCGACATGGGAAATCCCTTTGGTACTGCGGGCTGTTCCGATAACCCGCCGTCGCGCCAGTGAGCCTCCAGAACCGCGTTGACCCATGGGGGCAACTCCACGCCGTTCCCGAACGCGGCACCTTGCTGGGCAATCGCGGTGGCAGGTTCCATCGCGACGGCCAGACATTGGGAAAGCGCCGCTGGGTCAGCCATCACTGGATCGCCTGCGACCTCCACTACAAGAACATGCACCACGAACCGATGGGCAAGGGCTATACCTCGCTGTTCTTTCTCGATGAGGTGACGGCCCTGGCGGCCGGCCACCGCCCCTGCTTTTTCTGCCGCCGGGCCGAGGCGAAGGCCTTTCTCAACGGCACGAAGGTTGAGGAATTCGACCGGCAGTTGCATAGGGAGCGTTTGCATTCCCTCACCCTGAGGCGCTCCGCCGCAGGCGGAGCCTCGAAGGGTCCGGCCCCGGGCGGGGATGCTTCGAGGCGTGCCGCGCACGCACCTCAGCATGAGGAGTTTGACAGTCTTCCCAACGGCGCCATGATCGAGCTGGATGGCACCGCCTTCGCCGTCAAAGGTCCCCATCTGCTGCGCTGGTCCTTCGCCGGTTACAGCGGAAATCTGTCCCCCGGCGCTTCCACACGCGGAAGGCTTTTGACTCCGTCGTCAATCACCGCCATTTTGCGCGGCGGATACAAACCGCGCTGGCATCCGTCGGCGCAGCAATGGGGTGGGATATGAAACTTTTGCGTTATGGCTCAAAAGGCAAAGAGAAGCCGGGCCTGCTCGACATGGACGGCAAGATCCGCGATCTCTCGTCGGTCGTGGCCGATATCACCGGCGACACGATCAGTCCGAAGGGCCTCGCCCGCTTGGCGAAAATCAAACCGGAATCCCTGCCCCTGGTGAAGGGCCGCCCACGCATCGGCGCCTGTGTCGCCAACCCGCAGAAATTCGTGGCCATCGGCCTCAATTATTCCGACCATGCCGCCGAATCGGGCCTGACCGTGCCGCCCGAGCCAATCATCTTTACCAAGCATACGAGCTGCATCTCCGGCCCCAATGACGAGGTGACCATTCCCCCCAAGTCGAAAAAGTCCGACTGGGAGGTGGAGCTTGGCGTCATCATCAGTACCCGCGCCAAGAACATCAGAAAGAAAGACGCCATGGCCCATGTGGCGGGCTATTGCGTCGTCAACGACCTCTCCGAGCGCGCCTTCCAGATCGAACGTTCCGGGCAATGGACCAAGGGCAAATGCTACGACACCTTCGGCCCCATCGGCCCGTGGCTGGTAACGGCGGACGAGGTGAAGGACCCGCAGAAACTCGGCCTCTGGCTGGAACTGAATGGCAAGCGCGTGCAGAACGGCACCACCGCCACCATGGTCTATGGCGTTGCCTTCGTCGTCGCCTATCTCTCGGAATTCTTCACCCTGATGCCGGGTGACATCATTACCACCGGCACGCCCCCCGGCGTCGGCATGGGCATGAAGCCGCAACGCTTTCTGAAGCCCGGCGACACCATGAGGCTCGGCATCGACGGTCTGGGCGAGCAGGCGCAGACGGTGGTGAGGGATAAGTAACCCTTCTTCCGCTCCGCGGGAGAAGGTGGCCGAAGGCCGGATGAGGGCGGGTGCAAAGCACCGGTCGTTCCGCGCGTTCCCCTGTTATGATGGGCAGGGATAGGCGTTGCCCACGGCTTTCCCTTCCACTACAAGCCTCGCGAAATCAGCGAGCGCTTCCATGACCAAGACCTTCCGCCCCAAGCCCCGCGTGGCCAAGGGCTTCCGCGATATTCCGCCCGACGAAATCCGTGGGCTTCGCCAGATGCTGGCGAAGATCGAGGCCGTCTACGAATCCTATGGCTTCGAGCCAGTGGAACAGCCCTTCATCGAATACACCGACGCGCTGGGCAAATTCCTCCCCGATCAGGACCGGCCCAACGCCGGGGTGTTTTCCTTCCAGGACGACGACGAGCAATGGCTGAGCCTGCGCTATGATCTGACCGCCCCGCTCGCCCGCTACGTCGCCGAGAACCAGCAGAAGCTGCCGACGCCCTACAGGAGCTACCGCCAGGGCTGGGTCTTCCGCAATGAAAAGCCGGGCCCGGGGCGCTACCGCCAATTCATGCAATTCGACGCCGATACGGTGGGGAGCGCCAGCCCCGCCGCCGACGCCGAAGTGTGCATGATGGCGGCGGACACCATGGAGGCGCTGGGGCTGGAGCGCGGGCAGTATGTGATCAAGGTCAGCAACAGAAAGATTCTAGACGGAGTGCTGGACTCAATTGGGTTACTGGGGAAGGATCACATCAGTCAAAGGTTTGCAGTTCTGAGAGCTATCGATAAGTTGGAACGACTTGGTCCTTTTGGTGTTAAGCAACTACTTTGTTCTGGCCGAATGGATGAGAGCGGCGACTTCACACCAGGTGTTGGTCTAGACGAAGAAACTGCGAACTTGATTGTAGCGTTTGTTGCTGGCCTTCCGTTGCAATTAGCAAAGTCAGTCTCTGCAGCCGACAATCACCTTTGGTTTGAAATGGACTCAATGGTCCGAAAGCACGGTCGATTGTTTTCGCTGAATGAGCTTACAGACGCATTTGATTCTCCATTGTTTAGGGAAGGCGCCCGAGAATTGACTGACATGGAAGAACTCTTCAAATCTTCTGGCCACTTTCTTTCGACAATTCAGCTTGATCCTACCGTCGTTCGCGGTCTTGAATACTACACCGGCCCCGTCTTCGAATGCGAGTTGCTTATTCCGACTACGGACGAAGACGGCAAGCCTGTCCGCTTTGGCTCGGTCGGCGGTGGTGGGCGCTATGACGATCTGGTGGCGCGTTTCACCGGGCAGCAGGTTCCGGCGACGGGGTTTTCCATCGGCGTGTCGCGGCTCTATTCGGCGTTGAAGCTGGTGGGCAAGGCGGAGGAGTCAACAACCCTCGCCCCCGTCGTGGTCCTCGTCATGGACAAGGACAGGCAAGGCGATTACTGGCGCATGGTGCAGGCGCTTCGCAATGCCGATATCCGCGCCGAGATGTATGTCGGTACCGCCGGCATGAAGGCGCAGATGAAATATGCCGACAAGCGGGGGGCACCCTTGGTGATCATTCAAGGCGGCGACGAAAAGGCCAAGGGCGAAGTGCAGATCAAGGACCTGCGGCTGGGCGCCAAACTGGCCGAGGGCATCGCCTCGCGTGAAGAATACGCCGAGCAGCGCCTGGCGCAATTCTCGGTCAAGGAGGAGTTCCTTGTCGAAGAAGTGAAGAAGGCGCTGGCACGGTGAGCGGCCGCCGTTTCACCCTCTCCCGCCGCGCTGCGCGCGTCGACCTCCCCCGTCAAGGGGGAGGTGAAGCGCAGAACATTTACCTCTCCCCGCGCGGGAGAGGTCGACGCGCCGGAGGCGCGGCGGGAGAGGGGGAACCCCATGGCCGGTAATTGCC
>JANPCA010000030.1:0-1708 GCA_031430715.1 Hyphomicrobiales bacterium
TTATTGTCGCGGTTTTCATAACATCACAAATTTGTGATGTTATGAAAACCGCGACAATAAGAGATTTGCGCTACGATTTCCCGAAGATCGAGGCATGGCTGGAGGGTGGCGAGGAAATCATCATCACCAAGCACTCGAAGCCGATCGCCCGGATTCAGTCGGAGCGGGCGGTTGAGAAGCCTGTGCTCAAGCATCCTGATTATGAAGCCCGCCTCAAAAAAACGTGGGGTGATCGCTACTTCACCCAGCAGGAAGTCGATGAGATGAGGGCATTCGAAACGGGCGAACCATGATCCATTACCCGGATACCAGCTTTCTTTGCTCTGTTTACCGGAAGCAGGAGCATACCCCCTTGGCGCTGTCCTTGAAGCGCAATCTCGGAGAGGAACTCCACTACACCTCCCTCCTCGAATTCGAGTTTCTCCAAGCCATCGAGCTGCAAGTGTGGCTTCACTCCAACGACAAAACCCGCGGCTACTCCCGTGGCGAGGCCGACCGCATGATCCGCGACTGGGAGACGGACACCGCATCCGGCATCAACCGCCTCGTCCCTTTTGATATGGACGCCGTTCTGCGGCTCTCGAAATCCTACTCGCTGCGCCTCACCTCATCCGGCGGCCACCGCACGATGGACATGTTCCATGTCGCCACCGCCATCCATCTCGGCGCGGTGAAATTCCTGACCTTCGATGCGCGGCAGAAAGCGCTGGCGGAATACGCGGGGCTGGAGGTGGCGGGGTGATGCCCGTCTAGGCTTTCACAGGCTGGGTCAGATCCCGCTCCACAGCCAATGGCTTGGAGACCCATCCGGTCATTCACAGATTGCCCTTCTTCATCTCCGCCACCGCGAAGTCCGCCGCCCTTGCGGTGAGAGCCATGTAGGTGAGGGATGGATTCTGGCAGCCGGAGGAGACCATGGCCGCGCCGTCCGTGCAGAAGACGTTGGGCGCGCCCCACACCTGGTTGTGCTTGTTGAGCACGGATTCCTTCGGTGAGCCGCCCATGCGGGCGGTGCCCATCTCGTGGATGCCGAGGCCGATGGATGGTTCGCTGTTGTAGGTGGTGATCCCTTTCGCGCCCATCGCCTCAAGCATTTCGGCGGCGTCATTCATCATGTCGTCGCGCATGGCGTGCTCGTTTTCCTGGAACTCTGCGTCGGCGACGACGATGGGCAGCCCCCATTTGTCGGTCTTGTCCGGGCTGAGGGAGATACGGTTGTTCTCGTAAGGCAGGCACTCGCCGAAGCCATACATGCCGACACTCCACGGGCCGAAGGAAGTGAGCTCTTTTTTGAAATCCGCTCCGAAGCCCTCGATGTTTCGTGTCCATCCCTGGCGCATGCCACCGCCTTGGAATCCGTAGCCGCGGAGGTATTTCGCTTTCCCCGGCTTCTCGCTGAAATTCCGGTAGCGAGGGATGTAGAATCCGTTGGGGCGGCGGCCGAAATGAACTTTATCGGCATGGGCATCGACCTGCCCCCGGCCACCGACCCCGAGATGATGATCCATGAGGTAGCCGCCGAGCGATCCGCTCTCGTCCATGCCGTTGGGAAAACGGGCGGACTTGGAATTCATCAGGATCGCGGTGGAAGCGACGGCGGAGGCGTTGAGGAAAATGATCTTCGCGAAGAATTCGGTGGTCTCCATGGTAACCTCGTCGATGAGCCGGACGCCGATGGCTTTGCCGGCCTTCTCATCATGGATGACGG
>JANPCA010000031.1:0-2556 GCA_031430715.1 Hyphomicrobiales bacterium
CGCCACTTCATCGCGCTTGTATGCGGCGATCCTGTCGAGAATGGTGGCCATCAGAAATTCCCTCTCCCGCTGGGAGAGGTGTCTCCTGAATCAGCCATTGGACACCTTCACCAGCGTATCAAGAGCGCGCAGCGCCGCGCCTGTGTCAATGGCCTGCTGGGCCATGGTGACGCCCTGCTTGAGGTCAGGGGTGGCGCCCGCCACGATCAGCGCCGCCGCTGCCGTCATCACCGCCGCATCGCGGAAGGCCGAGACCTCGCCTTGCAGCACGCGGCTGAGTGCCTGGGCATTGTGGGCGGCGTCAGCGCCTTTCAACGCATCCGCGGTGGAGCGCCGGAGGCCGGCCAGTTCCGGGGTGATTTCGAAGCTCTTGATGCTGCCACCCTTCAATTCCGAAATCCAGGTGGTGCCGCAGGGCACGATCTCGTCGAAGCCGCCCTCGCCATGGCAGATCCAGCAAGCCTCGCACCCCAGATTGCGCAACACCAATGCCAGCGGCTCCACCCAGGCCTGGGAAAACACGCCCGTCACCTGGCGGCGCACAGCGGCGGGATTGGAGAGGGGGCCAAGCAGATTGAAAATGGTGCGGGTGCCCAATTCCACGCGGCTGGGGCCGACATGTTTCATCGAGGCATGGTGGGCCGGGGCGAACATGAACCCAAGACCGGCCTCGGCGATGCAATGGGAAATCCGCTCCGGCCGCAGATCGATCTTGACGCCCAGCGCCATCAACACATCCGCCGCGCCCGACTTCGACGACAGCGCCCGGTTGCCATGCTTGGCGATTTTCAATCCCGCGCCCGCCGCGACAAAGGCGGCACAGGTCGAGATGTTATAGGAGCCCGACGAATCTCCACCCGTGCCGACGATGTCGATGGCCCCTTCCGGCGCCTCGACGCGCAGCATCTTCTCGCGCATGATCTCGACAGCACCGGTGATTTCATCGACCGTCTCGCCGCGCACCCTGAGGCCCATCAGCAAACCGCCGATCTGCGATGGCGTGGCTTCGCCCGACATCATGATGTTGAAGGCCTCGCGGGCTTCCCCGCGCGACAGCACATTGCCGCCGGCCACCTTGGCGATCACCGGTTTCAAGTCAGCCATCAGCTTAGCCCTGCCAGATCGAGGAAGTTCTTCAAGACCGCATGGCCATGTTCCGAGGCGATGCTCTCGGGGTGAAACTGCACGCCATGGACATTGAGGCTCTTGTGCTGCAGGCCCATGACGAGGCCGTCGGTCTCCGCCGTGATCTCGAAGCAATCGGGAAGCGTGCCGCGCTCGACGATCAGCGAGTGATAGCGCGTGGCGGTGAAATCCTGCGGCAATCCGGCGAAGACGCCTTGGCCGGTGTGATGCACCTTGGACACCTTGCCGTGCATGAGATTGGGGGCACGCACCACTTTACCGCCAAAGGCCTGTCCCATGGCTTGCAATCCAAGACAAACGCCGAAGATCGGAATGGTGGCGCACGCCTTCTCGATCAGTTCTAGGCATATGCCCGCCTCGTTGGGCGTGGCCGGGCCCGGCGAAATCACGATGGCTTTGGGCTTGGCGGACATGACCTGGCCCACGCTGATCTTGTCGTTGCGGTGCACAACCGTCTCGGCGCCAAGGTCGCCTAAGAAGTGATACAGGTTATAAGTAAAGCTGTCGTAGTTATCGATGAGGACGATCATTGCGCCCTCCCGGCGCGGCCGGCAAAGCGCACCGCTTCTTCCGCGGCGCGGAACAGCGCCTTGGCTTTGTTGATGCACTCCTGATATTCACTCTCGGGATCGCTGTCGGCAACGACGCCCGCTCCCGCCTGCACATACATCTTGCCATCCTTGACGATGGCGGTGCGCAGCACGATACACGTGTCCATCTCGCCATCGGCGGAGAAGTAGCCGACGCAGCCGGCATAGACGCCACGCTTTGCTGACTCAAGTTCGTCGATGATCTGCATGGCGCGCACCTTGGGCGCCCCCGACACCGTGCCCGCCGGAAAGCCCGCGACCAGCGCATCGATGGTGTCATACTTGGCTGACAGGCGCCCCTCGACATTCGAAACGATGTGCATGACTTGCGAATAGTATTCCAGAATGAACTGGTCGGTGACCTTGATGGTGCCGATGTCAGCGACGCGGCCCACATCGTTGCGGCCCAAGTCCAGCAGCATCAGATGCTCGGCGCGTTCTTTGGGGTCGGCCAGGAGCTCGGCGGCGAGTGCCCGGTCCTCGCTGGGTGTGGCACCCCGCCTGCGGGTGCCGGCGATGGGGCGGATCGACACCTTGCCGTCGCGCACCCGCACCAGGATTTCGGGGCTGGACCCGATAATCGAGAAATTATCGAAATCGAGGTAATAGAGGAACGGCGAGGGGTTCACGCGGCGCAGCGAGCGGTAGAGCGCAAACGGCGGCAGGGTGAATTCGGTCTCGAAGCGCTGCGATAGCACCACCTGGAAGATGTCGCCCGCCGTGATCAAGTCCTTGGCTTTCAGCACCATGGCCTTGTATTCGTCAGCCGTGGTGTTGGAGCGCGGCGGCTCGATGGGCGGCACATCTTCGCCGCGCAATG
>JANPCA010000032.1:0-9376 GCA_031430715.1 Hyphomicrobiales bacterium
CCCATTGCTTGTGTTCCGCTCCTGAAAGGCTCTCACTCAACTATGGCCGTTTGGCGTTGACCCTGCCCAATCCACGCCGCCAATGCCCCTAGCCTTCCATGGCTTCCTTCACCTTCTCGACGAGTTGCTTCAGCGAGAAGGGCTTGGGCATGAAGCCATAATCGTCGTGGCCTTCGAGATCCTTCTCGAATTCCTCGCCGGGGTAGCCCGAGACGAAGATGAACTTGGTCATGATGCCGCGCTTGCGCAGTTCCTTCAAGAGCCTAGGACCGTCCATTTCAGGCATGACCACGTCCGAGATGATGAGATCGAAGCCCTTTTCCTCCTCGGCGACGCGCTCCAGCGCGCTCTCGCCCGAATCGGCCTCGATCACCGTATAGCCGCGCGACGTCAGCGCCCTGAGCGCGAAGGCCCTGACCGCATCCTCGTCCTCGACCAACAAGATGCGTTCCTTGCCGGTATAATCGGAGCGCTTGGGGGGTTCGGGCGCCTTCTCGGGAATGTCGGCGGGATTGACCTTGGCGGGATAATAGCGCGGCAGATAGATGCGGAAGGTCGTGCCCTTGCCGACCTCGCTGTCGCAGAAGATGAAGCCGCCCGTCTGCTTGATGATGCCATAGACCGTCGACAGGCCAAGACCAGTGCCCTTGCCGACGTCCTTGGTCGAGAAGAACGGTTCCCAGATCTTGTCGAGGATAGCGGGCGGAATGCCCGAACCCGTATCTTCCACCTCGCAGACCACATAGTCGCCGGGCGGCATCAGGGCGGGCGCGATGCTGCGCGATCCCTCTTCGGCTACATTGTGCGTCCTGACCGTCAGCGTGCCGCCATTCGGCATGGCATCGCGCGCGTTGACGGCGAGATTGATGATCACCTGCTCGAACTGGTGGATATCGACCAGCACGAGGCCCAAGTCGCGCTCGTGGGAAATTTTGAGCTCGACCTTCTCGCCCAGCACCCGGCCCAGCAGATTGCCGAGGTCCGACATGGCCTCGGTCAGCGCATGCACCTTGGGCTGCAACGTCTGCTTGCGCGAGAAGGCCAGGAGCTGGCGCACCAGGTTGGCGGCCCGATTGGCATTCTGCTTGATGTTCATGACGTCCGCGAAGGCGGGATCGGTGGGCCGCATCTTGGCCAGCAGCAGGTCGGCGAAGCCGATGATCGGGGTCAGCACAGTGTTGAAGTCGTGGGCGATGCCCGAGGCCAATTGCCCGACCGCCTGCATCTTCTGGCTCTGTGCCAGCTGCACTTCGAGCGCCTTGCTCTCGGTCTTGTCGACGGCGAAAACCACCGCCGTGTCGTCCTCGGTGGCAAGCCTGGTGAAGGTGAACAGCACCGAGCGCGGCTTGTCGCCCTCGACCGTCGCCTCGACCTTGTGCAGGCTGGCCTCGCCCGACAGCGCCTGGTGCAGCGCCTGCTCGAGGCCGGAGCGCTCGGGCGGTGCGATGGCCAGCGCCAGGGCGGCACCGCGCCGTACGCGGCCGGAGAGATCGATGAAGGCGGCATTGGCCATGCGGATGACACCGTCGCGGTCGATTTCCGCGATGCCGAGCGGTGCGTTGTTGATGAAGCGCGACAGGCGGGGCGCGGAAATCTCCGACCCTTGCGCCTTGCCGGCGAGCCCGCGCGGAATGACCAGGGTGCGTGACGGCTGCGGCACGCCATCACTGGCATATTCCACATGATGGATGACCTGAACGGGAAGCAGTTCCCCGGTCGTGGCATTGCGCAAATCGATGCTGAAGCTCTCGGTGATGGCCGAGCCCGGCTTGGCCGCCACGCTTTCGATCTGCCGCGCCTCCTTCTCGCCGACAATCCCGGCCAGAGTCAGGCTGCTGCCTTGGGCTTCGCTGACGTCGAGCCCCAGCCAGCGGGCCAGCGTGGCGTTGATATAGTCCACATGGCCGCCGGGCAGCGTCGAGAAGAAGCCGGCCGGCGCGCTGTCGAGATAGGTGATGATGAATTGCAGCCGCGAGAAGGCCTGTTCCTGCCGGGCCCGGTCGGCGCTGATGTCTTCGAGCCGCCACACCCGGTAGGAGGCGCCGCCCTGCCCTTGCGCCGGCATCGCCGACATGCGCACCCACACCGGATGGTCGATTGAGGCGCAGGGGGCGGATGCGCCGGGCGGCACACGCAATTCGCGCGCCGCCCCGCGGCCCTCTTGCACGGCTTGCGAGAGCTGATAGATGGGGGCCGCGAATTCCGGATACCCGGCGAATAGCACGTCCATGCCGACCAGGCGGCCCATGTCCGCTGCCGCGGCAAGTTTTAGGAACGGCCCGTTTGCATAGACGGCACGGCCCCGGCTGTCGGTGACCACGATCGCATCGCCAAGCACGTCGACCAGCGCATCGAAGAAATGCCGCTCTTTGCCGCCGCCGCCCATGTGAAACACCCCGGCCAGAAAGCCGAAGGCGGCGACCAGGCCGCCAAGCGCCAGGATAGCGCCAGGAACCAGCAGCCATGGCGAATAGCTTTGCGGCAGCGTCTTCAGCCCGAAGACCACCGCGATGGCCAGCAGGGCCGCCAGCAGCAGCACGAAGGCGGCCTGGCTGAGACGGCTGCCAAACGCCGCCGTCATCGCCAGCTCGCCCCTGCCCGGCGCGTTCCTGTCCGTCATTAACGTGCCCACCCCGAATCAGCGCCACTATAGGCCAATTGACTGGCCGCGAAGGAGCCGGAAAGCAATTGCGTTCGGCACTTTACAAATGCCCCGCCGGCCGTCAGATTCGCCGCCGGGTTGGCGAGCAACGAAACTTCAGGAGTTAGACATGATCCGCAACACACTGATTGCCGTGACCTTCGGCCTGGCGCTCGCCAGTACCGGCACCAGCCCGGCGCGCGCCGACATCGATATCGACATCAATATCAATTACGGCGGTTTCTATGGCCGCAACATTTCCTGCCAGACCGGCCAGCGCGTCCTTGAGCGCCGCTTCAACAATGTGGCGAGGCGCGATTGCAAGGGATCGCGCTACGACTATAGCGCCAGCCGCAATGGCAAGTGGTACTTCATCAGCGTGAGCGCCGCGACCGGCCGCATCACCGGCATCAAACGCTGGTACCGCTGATCTTCCCGGCTGCCGCCGGGCCGCGAAACCCATCACCTGAACAGGAGCCCAGCGCATGGCGTTCATAACCCAATACATGCAGGTGATCATCGCGGCCGTGGTGACCCTGGCAGCACTGCTGCTGGCGCTTCTGGTCTGGCGGGCCATCAGCCCCCGGGTCATGGGGCGGCGCGGGCCGCGTCTCGGCATCAGCGAATATCATGAGCTCGACAAGACCAGGCGCCTGGTTCTGGTGCGCCGCGATGACGTCGAACACCTGATCATGATCGGCGGACCCCAGGACGTGGTGATCGAGTCGGGAATAACCCTTCCCGGATTCCAGGCGGGCTACGCTCCTTCCGCCGCCGAGAGCGTGGCACCTCCGTCCCGCCCGGCACCGCGTCCGCCGGTATTCGGCGACCGCCGCCCGCCGCCCTTGCGGTCGGTTGAACCGGCAGCCCCGCCAATCCCGCCGCTCAACCCCCGTGACCCCGCGTGAATCCGAAAGCCCGGCCTTATGGGCCGGGCTTCCATGTCTATCGTCCGAAAGCGCTGATCAGGCCTGGGGCGGGTTGGGGTCGCTCACCGTGCGGCGTTCCGCCATGAAGCGGTCGAACTCGTCCTGGTCCTTGGCCCGGCGCACCTTCTCCACGAAGTCGCGGAAAGCCTTCTGCTCTTCCTCGAGCTTGCGCCGTTCCTCATCGAGACGGCGCATCTGATCGCGCTTGTAATCGTCGAAGGCGGCGTTGCCGGACCCTGCGAAGCTGTAGGACGACTGCGATTTCCAGCCCTGGAAATCAGGCTTCTTGAAACCCGCCCACGGTGCCTTGCTGTCCGAGGCGCCGCGCCACATCTCGCCGTTCTTCCATTTCAGGAAGAGGGCCAACAGGCCCAGCGGCCAGAACACCACGAAGCCCGCGACCATGGCGCCGACCTCCCATGGCGACCAGCGTGACTTGATGCCGCCGCCGCAACCGCGCCGGTGGGTCTCGCCCATCTGTTCAAAACCAGCCGAAGCCGAACTTGTCATTGATCCCTCTCCTTTGTTGGGTTGACAGGCAATGAGATAGGAAGTGCTGACCGCGCTTCAATGGAAATCGGACGGCGGGCAGTCCGATTTTGCCCGGTTGCGAAATTCTTCTGAAATGCGTAACCGTCGCCTTGAAAACCCTCAGGAGTGATCCCATGACCACGCACAAGATCGCCATGCTGACCGCCGGCGGGTTGGCGCCCTGCCTGTCGTCCGCCGTCGGCGGATTGATCGAGCGCTATTCGGAACGGCTCCCCGAGGCACCGATGATTGGCTATCTCAGCGGCTACAAGGGCCTGTTGCAGGGCAGCTCGATTGCCGTCACGCCCGAGGTCCGGCGGCGCGCCCATGTGCTCCACGCCCATGGCGGCAGTCCCCTCGGCAACAGCCGTGTGAAGCTCACCAATGTCGCCGACTGTGTGAAACGCGGCCTCGTCAAGGAAGGACAGAATCCCTTGCAGGTGGCGGCGAACCAACTGGTCACGGATGGCATCACCATTCTCCACACCATTGGCGGCGACGACACCAACACCACCGCCGCCGACCTCGCCGCCTATCTGGCCGCTAACAGTTACAAGCTCACCGTCGTGGGCCTTCCCAAGACCATCGACAACGACGTGATCCCCATCCGCCAGACGCTCGGCGCCTGGACCGCCGCCGAACAGGGGGCCGTGTTCTTCGAGAACGTCGTCAACGAGCAATCCACGTCTTCGCGGCAACTGGTCATCCACGAAGTCATGGGCCGCAGCTGCGGCTGGCTGACGGCGGCCACCGCCCGCGCCTGGCGCGACCGCCTCGGCCGCCTTGAGTTTCTCCCCGAGTTCAACCTGTCGCGCCGCCACAAGGACATTGATGCGATCTATGTTCCCGAACTTGCGCTTGATATCGCAGCCGAGGCAAAGCGCCTCAAGAAGGTCATGGACGAGAAGGACTCGGTCAGCATCTTCGTCAGCGAGGGCGCCTGCGTCAGCGAAATCGTCGCCGCGATGGAAGCCCGAGGCGACAAGATCGACCGCGATGCCTTCGGCCATGTGCGCCTCGATTCGGTCAAGGTCGGCGACTGGTTCGGCAAGCAGTTCGGCAAGCTGATTGGTGCCGACAAGACGCTGGTGCAGAAGTCGGGCTATTTCGGACGCTCGGCGGCGGCCAATGCCGCCGACCGGGATCTGATCCGCGCCATGGTCCACGCCGCCGTCGATTCGGCTCTGGCCGGAACCCCGGGCGTCGTCGGCCACGACGAAGAGCGCGGCGATGAACTGCGCGCCATCGAATTCCCGCGCATCAAGGGCGGCCGGCATTTCGATACGGCGACACCGTGGTTCACCGAGATGCTGCGGGACATCGGCCAGACTCACTAAGCAGAGCTGACTTGCTTATGCATGGCCGATGCAACGCGGACTTTGTCCTTCTCCACCCGCAGGGTGGGGAAGGAAAAGGTAAGATGCCAGGCGCATGAAAGAAACCTCTCCATTCTACAAAGACAATGCCGCCCTCGCCCGGGCCAGGCTGAGGCCGGCGCAGCGGATGGAACCGTCCGGTGCAGCGCTGCCTGAAACTTGGAACCGCATCGGCGGACTGCTCGAACGGCTCCACCGGATTACCGGCATTGCACCCGCCGCGGCGCTGGCCCTGTGGATGGTGGAGTGCGGCGGGTTGCCATTCAAGCGCGGCCGCCCGGTATTGCGATTCGAGAATCACATGTTCTTCAAGCGGTGGGGCAAGGACCACGAGGCCCTTTTCGATCAACACTTCCAATTCGGCGGGCGCGGCGCAATCGCTGGCCTTGGCTGGGAGCAGCACAAGTTCCGTTTGAAAGCGCAAGACGCGTGGCGCCGCTTTCACGGTGATCAGTCCACGGAGTATCAGGTGTTCGAACTGGCCGCGCGTCTGGCCGCGCGCGAGGCGGCGTGTCTTTCGGCGAGTTTCGGCGGGCCGCAGATCATGGGCTTCAATCACGCCCTGACGGGCTATGAAAATGCCAGCGCCATGTTCCAGGCCTTTGGGCGCGCCGAGCGCTGGCAGGTCCTGGCCTTCTTCGATTTCTGCCGGGTCAAGGAACTTGGCGCGGTGATCGCCGCCCGCGACTGGCATGGCTTTGCCAGGGTCTACAACGGCCCCGGCAACGCCGAGGTCTATGCCGCAAGAATTGCCGCGGCATTTGCCGGGGCCGGCGACTACTGGCCGCGACAAATCGGCAGGTGATTGCCGCTCTGTCAGGCCCTATTCTGAAACCACGACCAGGCCCGCCCATGGAGGACCAGATGGATTACCAGGCATTCTTCCAGAAGGAACTCGACGGCCTGCGCGACGAGGGCCGCTACCGGGTCTTTGCCGATCTCGAACGCCAAGCCGGCGCCTTCCCGTGCGCCACCCACCATGGAGCCGATGGCCGCCGCGACATCACCGTGTGGTGCTCCAACGACTATCTCGGCATGGGCCAGAACCCCAAGGTCATCGCCGCCATGCACGAGGCCATCGACCGTTGCGGCGCCGGTGCCGGCGGCACGCGCAACATTTCCGGCACCAACCATTATCATGTCGAACTGGAGCGCGAACTGGCCGATCTCCACGGCAAGGAGGCGGCCCTCCTCTTCACCTCCGGCTATGTCTCCAACTGGGCGGCGCTTGGCACGCTTGCCTCGTGCATTCCGGGCTGCATCGTGCTCTCGGACGCCGGCAACCACGCCTCGATGATCGAAGGCATCCGCCACTCCAAAGCCGAGCGCCACATCTTCAAGCACAATGACGTGGCCGATCTAGAGCGCCTGTTGCAGACCATCGATCCGTCTGCCCCTAAGCTCATCGCCTTCGAATCGGTCTATTCCATGGATGGCGATTTGGGGCCGATCGGGGCCATCTGCGATCTCGCCGGCAAGTATGGCGCCATGACCTATCTCGACGAGGTCCATGCGGTGGGCATGTATGGGCCGCGCGGCGGCGGCATCGCCGAGCGCGAGGGCCTGATGGACCGGTTGACGGTGATCGAGGGAACACTCGGCAAGGCCTTTGGCGTTGTGGGTGGATATATCGCCGCTTCGGCGGCGCTGGTCGATTTCGTGCGCAGCTTTTCCTCGGGCTTCATCTTCACGACCGCCCTGCCCCCGGCGGTGGCCGCCGGAGCCGCCGCCTCGATCCGCCATTTGAAGGGCAGCGAAATGGAACGCTTGCGCCAGCGCGACCGCGTGGCGAGGCTGCGCCGCAAGCTCGACGGCATCGCCCTCCCCTACATGCGCAACGACAGCCACATCGTGCCGGTGATGGTGGGCGACGCCAAAAAGTGCAAATGGATCAGCGACATCCTGCTGGAACGCCACGCCATCTACATCCAGCCGATCAACTATCCGACCGTTCCGCGCGGGCTCGAGCGCCTGCGCATCACGCCGACCCCGCTCCATTCCGACGCCGATATCGACCGCCTCGTCGCGGCGCTCTCCGAGCTCTGGTCGCAATGCGCACTAAATCGCGCCGTGGCGTAAGCCTTTAAGCTTCGGGCGGCACGTTGTATTGTTAGGATTTGAACACACTTGCGTGCTACATAGCAGGTCTGTTGAGCGCGCGGGACAGACTGCGGGCGGAAAGTGACACTTGGACAACTCGACGACGTTAACGCCGGCATCCGGCGCATGGGTGCAACGCCTTTCGGCCTATCGCCAACCCAATAACCGCCGCGCTATCTCGGAAATAGCGCTCACCGCCACGCCCTTTGCCGCACTGTGGATTCTCATGGCGGTATTTGGTCATGCCGGACTGTGGCTGACCTTGCCGCTGGCCATCCTCGCGGCGGGATTGATGGTGCGGCTCTTCATGATCCAGCACGATTGCGGCCATGACGCGATGTTCACCTCCAGGCGCGCCAATGCCTGGGTGGGCCGCGTGCTCGGCGTCGTAACGCTGACACCCTATGATTTCTGGCGCCATTCGCACGCGCTCCACCATGCGGGCTCCGGCAATCTCGACCGCCGCGGCATCGGCGACATCGATACGCTCACCGTCCGCGAATATAGCGAGCGCAGCACCTTCGGGCGCTTCTGCTACCGGGCCTACCGCCATCCCCTGGTGATGTTCGGCATCGGCCCCGCCTATCTGTTCATCTTCCGCCAGCGCCTGCCCTTCGGCGCGATGACATCCGGCACCATGCCCTGGGCCAGCACCATGCTGACCAATTTGGGCATCGTCTCCCTGTCGGCCCTGTTGATTTACGCGCTGGGCTTCGGCGGTTTCCTGGCGATCCACCTGCCGGTCGTGCTCATGGGTGCATCCATCGGCGTCTGGCTCTTCTATGTGCAGCACCAGTTCGAGCGCACCTCGTGGGAACATGGCCACCAGTGGACGCACCAGGAGGCAGCGCTGCACGGCAGTTCCTTCTATGACCTGCCCCGGCCGCTGATGTGGCTCACCGGCAACATCGGCATCCATCACCTGCATCACCTGAGCAGCCGCATCCCCTTCTACCGCCTGCCGGAGGTCCTCATCGACCATCCCGAGCTGAAGGACATCGGCCGCATCACCCTGTGGCAAAGCCTGAAATGCGTGCGCCTCACCCTTTGGGACGAAGAGCGCAAATGCCTGGTGCCCTTCCGCTGAGGCGAAGCCGCTTCAGCTCCCGGAGCGGATGATGGAGCGGATCGCGGCCCGCCCCTGGCCCGACATTTCGGCGATTCTGCGGTCATGGGCCATGATGGCGGTGCGGGCATGGTCCTCGCCATGTTCCTCGATCTCGGAAGCCTGGACCTTGCGGCGCGAACTGCGCGTCCCATCCTCGTAGATCACGTCGAAGAACAGGAATCCCTCGGCGATACGCGGTTTCTTCTTCGCCATTATTTCTCTTCCCCGTCCGGCTTCTTGGGCGCGCCGCTCTGCTGATCGGCGGCCGGCTTGGTCTTCCTCTGGGTGGACTTCTCCTCCCGCTTCTGCTGTTTGTCCAAGGCTTTCTGAGCCTTGCCCCGCGAACGGCTGCTGCGCTCCTGGGAATAATTCGGTGGAAAGGCCAATTCTGTGTCTCCAATGTAAACGGGGCCGCTATTCGATAAGGCAAGCCTGTGGCCAAACGGCGGAGCCCGATATCCCTGGCCGGCACCTTACAGCAATTCCGGCCAGCGGAATGCGCCCTCGCATAATTTTGTGCGAGGCAAACCTTGATCCGAAATCTTGGGGAATTTGGTGGGCGCAGTAGGACTCGAACCTACGACCCGCTGATTAAGAGTCAGCTGCTCTACCACCTGAGCTATGCGTCCATTGCCTAACACATCAGTCTCAATGCGATTCGACGATGTGGCGGCTAGCACGGGTTCTGACG
>JANPCA010000033.1:0-2010 GCA_031430715.1 Hyphomicrobiales bacterium
TGAACAGCGGCTCGAAGATGTGCCCGATGACATCCTCCGCTATGCCCGGGCCATTGTCGGCGACCGAGATTTCAGCACCGCGCGCCCCAAGCCGGGACTGGATGGTGATGCGCGGCGACTGGGTCGTGAATTTCGTGGGATCCTCGCCCTTGCCGGTCATGGCCTCCGATGCATTGTGGATCAGATTGATCAGCACACGGCTCATCCGCGCCGGATCGAAACCGGCGGGCACCCCGCTCAAGCCCAATTGGCACTCGACGGTGACGGCCTGCGGCAGCTTCTCGGCTTCGTCCTCGACCAGCCGCGTCATCCAGGAATCGAGGTCGAGCATCTCGATCTGCAGCGATTTGGTGCGGGCGAAATCAAGCAGCTGCGAGATGATGTTGTCGCAGCGCGTCACCCCGTTGTTGATGCGCTCAAGCTGGGCCTCGATGCCGAGCCCCTTGCCCTTGACCTTGCGCTCGAGGAGAAAGACGGAGGTCCTGACGGCGCCCAGGGGATTGCGCAGCTCATGGGCCACGGTGGCGGTCAGTTGGCCGAGATGCGCCATCTTGCCCTTGCGCAGATTGTCGTCCTGGGCCTCGCGCAGCATCTTGAGATTGTTCGAGAGATCGACATTGAGGCGGGTGACGTCGTCGCTGATCTTCTGCAGTTCGGAAGCGGAAGCCTGGGCCTCGCGGCGGGCCCGCTCGGCCTCTTCGCCCGCCGATTGCACGGTATCGAGCTGGCGGAGCGTGGTGCGGAACATGAGCGCCGCCGCCCCGGAACCGACGAGGCATACGGCGGCCGCCATCGACAGCATCAGCGCCAGTTGCACATAGAGGCCGTGAAGCCTGTTGTGCAGCAACCCTTCCAGACGGTCGATCGCCTGCATCCAGACGCCGTTGACATCCGCGATGATGTGTCCGGAGAGCGCCCCAAACTCCGGCAATGCGGCGAGGCCCGCCACCAGATCGGCGGCCTCGGTCTTACTGAACATGCGTGCGACATTCTTCGGGTGCGTCCCCAACTCCGCGATATCTTCCATGAGCTTGGCGTATTCCGGCTGATCTCCGGATGCCGCTTTGCCGCCCTCATAACTCTCGGCGAGCCGCTCGTGGGACTCCTGCCAGTTACCGACAGAGATCAGGATGCTGACGATTTCAGGCTGAGACAGGACGCCATCGCGCAAGGCGCGCGACTGCGCGGTCGAACTGCCGGAAAAGTCCAGCAGCAGATCCGGCACATGCAGGCTGATGGCCGAGCCCAGATAGTAGGTCTCGGCGTAAGGGTCGAGAATGATGTTGGAGGTCGCCGCGGCGGAGGTCAGCATGTCCTCCAGGGGCGCCATGGCGTAGCGCTTGTCGCCGCCGGTCGAATAGATCGTCGCAAGGGCGGCGGACAACTCGTCCTCTATGCCGAGGACCGCGGCGAGGGTGGCGCCCTCCTGTTTCAAGCGCTCGATATCGGCGCCGGCGATCGTGCCCTGGGCCGCGCCGATCATGACCGGATGCGCGATCCTGATGAAATCCACCCCGTCAAGTTCAAGCTCCGTGAACTGAATTTCATGGCGCAGCGACTGCATCATGAAAAAGGACAGAATGAACATCGGGATCAGCAGAACGGCGACGATGCCCCCCAGCTTCAGCCCAGCGATCCTTGAGGCAAGTTTCTCGGTCAAAACGGGATTCCTTCGGTAAAGCGAAGACGCGGCCGGTATGTCACGCGGCTGCGTCTTGGCGCTGATGAAGCGGCCACCAGGCGGTGAAAACCGCGCCCTCCCCCACCGCCGATCGGACCTCCAGCCCGCCGTGATGGTCCTGCAGGATCTTTTCGACGGCGGGCAGCCCAAGTCCCGTGCCGAAACTCTTGGTGGTGAACAGCGGCTCAAGAATGCGCGCCAGGACTTCGGGCGCCATGCCGGGGCCATTATCGGCAACCGTGAGCTCCACACCGCGCGCCGTGCCACGCGTGGTCAGCGTGATGCGCGGCTCGGCGTGTGCGAACTTGGACGGGTCGTCGCCCTTGCCC
>JANPCA010000034.1:0-2256 GCA_031430715.1 Hyphomicrobiales bacterium
GTTCCAGTGCCAGCCGGAGAGCCCGCCGGTGTCGGGCTCCCCGGCGGGGCTTTTTTTGAGCCATCCTCCTCCGCTTCGGCTTCCTCCGGCTTTGGCAGGCCGTCGATCACGCTCTTGATGATCTCGGCGGCGAGCGGCAGGTGCTCGGACAGCGGGCGGCCATCGATTTCCTGCATGATCAGCACGGTGGAGGCCGCATCGGTCTCGCCGCCGCCCACGAGGCCGAGCCGGATGGTCTCGCGGATATCGGCGGCATAGGCCTGATGCGAGCCGATGCGCACCAGCAGGCCGAAGATGCCGCAATTGCAGGCGCGCTCGAGCGCCTGAATCTCGCCGATGCGCAGATCGAAGGCACGCTCCGCCCCTGCGAAGGGGCGGCGGATTAATGTATTGGACATCGAAACTCCGGATAGAGCGGGATGGAAAGACCGGGCATGCTGACCGGCGAAGGAGCGAAGCCGAAAGCCGCCCTTGAGCGGCTGTTCGGCGCAGTCCCGAGGCTGTCAGCCACTCAGGGAACCGAAACGCGGGTCGGGACGCCCTGGGCTTCGATCTTGCATTCGAACTTGACCGGCCCGGCGTTCTGTTTGCTCGTTTTCAGCTGGGCGATATAGCCGAAGAAGGTCTCGGTCTCGCCGCCGTTGGCATTGGTCTCGTCGGAGATCATCCGCCATTCGCGCTTGGTCTGCTGTTCCCAGTCCGCCTTCAGCACCTGAATTTTCTTGGCATCGACTGTTCCGGCGAAGGTGACCTCGAACTTCAGGACGCGCGGGCTGGAGAGTTCCTGCGCGGGCGCGCCAGGATTATCACAATCATTTGCGGTGATCTTTTCGAACTCCGTGGTGCGGTCCATCGAAACATCGACGGCGAGACAAACGAAACCGTTGTCAAAACGGTTGGCATTGATCGTGCCGTCTGAGCGGTAGAGCCGGTATTTCGAGCCGATGAGGAAATTTGCAGTGGCCATGAGTTGTCTCCTTCGTGGCTGGGTTCAGGAATTGCTGGCGATGACCGCATCGATGTCGATGAAGACTTCCTTGAGCTTCAGCGGATCGATGATGTCACCGCCGGTGATGACGGTGACGGCCATCGGCATGTGGAAGCCGGGCACCGGCACGGGCGGCGTCTGCTCATGCAGCGCGGCGGCGATGGCGAGGCCGATATCCCAGGCCGCCAGCCGCCCGTAAGCGGCGGTGCTGACATAGATGCGCAGACGGAAGCGCCAGGCATCCGCGCAGCCGATGTCGCGCGCGTCAGTGAAGCCGGCCGGGCCGAAGAACACGTAGGGCGGCTCGGCGTTCTCCAGCGGCACATCATAGATGCGCTCGCCGACATAGGCCGTGACGGCGGGCGCGGCCTTGATGGCATCGACAATCGTGTTGAACAGCGCAGAGGCGATGCCTATCGGTAAACTCACGTTTCAGTCCCTTCGAGGATGCGACGCATGGCCAGCTCGCGCTCCGGCAGAACCTCGTTGACGCTGGGCCAGAAGAAGGGCTGCGCCTCGGTGTTGGCTGTGCCGTATTCGACAAAGCTGGCGTAATCCTCGAGCGTGGAGCCGATGCGGTTGGCGGGCTCCGGTGCGGAGGCCTGCACCTTCCACCCTTCCTCGATGCGTTCCGACGTGATGCCGTTAAGCAGCAATCCGTCGTTCTGCGGCACGCGGCCACGCATCAGGTTGACCATGCGGGAGGCGGCATCATCATCCACCTGCCGCGCGCCCACGGTGAGCTTGACGCCGGTCGAGATGATGGCTCCGGTGACTTCGCCGACGCCCAGGACAGCGCCGATAATGCTCATGTTTGCTGGCTTGCTCGCGCGGGACTGCGCTGCATACCCGAAAGGACGGTTTGCAGCTGCGCTCCTTGCTCGCGGCGCATCAGCCACCCCTCTTCGATTCGACATCGATCTGGATGATCTGGCCGATACGATCCGGCAAGCCGACGCCGGTGATGGCCATGTCGCGGCCCAGCATGCGGATGCGGTCTGTGGCCGTGATGGTGCGGGTCTCGCGGTCATCCCGCACCGTGCCGGTGAGGGACACGACATTCTGCGGCGCGCCGGATTCGGTGGCCTGCCCCAGCTGCCGCTCGAAGAACGCGGCCCAGCGGGAGAACGCCGGGACATAATCCCCCAGCGTGTTGCCCGCGCCGAAGGCCGGATTGACCGCCGGACGGCGCAGGATGGTGATGCGGGTGTCCAGTTTTCCGGAAGGAAAACCAGTCTTCCTGCCCATGGTCTTTCAGCTCGGTCCGC
>JANPCA010000035.1:0-13202 GCA_031430715.1 Hyphomicrobiales bacterium
CCAGGCGGCGTAATTTACTTCGCCGGCGATACCGGCTTTGGCGAAGGCCAGACTTTCGCCGATGTCCAAAGCCAATTCGGCCGCCCACGCCTGGCGCTGCTGCCCATCGGTGCCTATGAGCCGCGCTGGTTCATGAAACCCCAGCACATGAACCCGGACGAAGCCGCCGCCGCCCACTTGGCTCTCGGCAGCCGCACCAGCCTCGCCATTCACCACGCCACGGTGCAACTGACCGATGAAGCAATCACCGCGCCCGCCGTGGCGCTCGTCCGGGCGCTCGCGGATCGCGGCATTGACCCCACGGCGTTCCTCGTGCCTGATATCGGACGCTCGCTCGCCATCCCCTGAAAGCCAACGCCATGCTCGACCTTACCGCCCATTGGGCCGGCTACCTGTCGCTCGCCATCTTCGTGGCCGCCTATGGATTGGTGATCTTCGAGGAAACGACCCGCATGCGGAAGTCGAAACCCGTCATGCTGGCCGCGGGCTTGATCTGGGCGATGATCGGCGTCGCCTATATGCAAGCGGGAAAATCCGATGCCGCCCACGGGCACGCCGTCCACATCATCGAGGAATATGGCGAGCTCTTCCTCTTCCTTCTGGTCGCCATTACTTATGTAAATACGCTGGAGGAACGCCGCGTCTTCGATGTGCTGCGCGCCAGGCTCGTCAATATGGGATTAAGTTACCGGCAATTGTTCTGGATCACCGGCGCGATGGCTTTCCCGCTCTCCGCCGTCCTCGACAATCTGACGACCGCCCTGATCATGGGCGCGGTGGTCATGGCGGTGGGCTCGCATTCGCCGCGTTTCGTGGGCCTCGGCTGTATATCGATCGTCGTGGCCGCCAATGCAGGGGGGGCCTTCTCGCCCTTCGGCGACATCACCACGCTGATGGTCTGGCAGAAGGGCAAGCTCACCTTCTTCGAGTTCTTCGTGCTGTTTATCCCATCGCTGGTCAATTGGCTGATCCCCGCCGCGATCATGCATTTCGGCGTGCCCGCCACGAAACCCGATCCGCGCACCGACCGGGTCAATTTGAAGCCCGGCGCCCGCGGCGTCGTGGTGCTGTTCGCCGCCACCATCGCCACCGCCGTGTGCTTCAAGAACTTCTTGGGCTTGCCCCCGGCACTTGGCATGATGCTGGGCCTGGGTTATCTGCAGATGTGGTCCTATTTCCTGCAACGGAAAGGCCACCGGCGCAACGACCACGACATGGTGCTTGACAGTTTCGCCCAGGTGCATCGCGTCGAATGGGACACGCTGCTGTTCTTCTTCGGGATCATCTTCGCGGTCGGCGGCTTGGGTGTCCTGGGTTATCTGGGCCTCGCCTCGCAATATCTCTATGCGGATTTGGGAGCGACACCCGCCAACATCATCATCGGCGTGCTCTCGGCGGTCGTTGACAACATCCCGCTGATGTTCGCGGTCCTCACCATGGACCCGCAGATGTCGCACGGCCAATGGCTGCTCATCACGCTGACCTGCGGTGTGGGCGGCTCGCTGTTGTCCATCGGCTCGGCGGCGGGCGTTGCCCTGATGGGCCAGGCCAAGGGCCTCTATACGTTCTCAAGCCACCTCAAATGGAGCTGGGCCATCGCGATTGGCTATTTCGCGTCGATCGCCGCCCACTTGTTTATCAACGCCCACCTGTTCTAGTGATCGTCACCTTTTTCCTTTTTGGTCTGGGCCATCACCTTGTCGATATAGGCGAGGAACAGGGCCGAAACAACGAAGGCCATGTGCATGATGGTCAGCCACATGATCTTCGAGTCGGTGAACTGTGCCGAGTTGAGAAACACCTGCAGCAGGTGGATCGATGAGATCGCCACGATGGTCGATGCCACCTTCACCTTCAGCGATCCGGCGTCGATCTTGCCCAGCCAGTTGACTTCACCCTCGGCATTGTCGAAGCGGCTGACGAAATTCTCGTAGCCCGAGATGATGACCATGACGATGAGGCTCGCCACCAATGCGGCATCGATGAGGCCCAGCATCTTGAGAATCGTGTCGGTTTCCTCGAGCACGAAGACCTTGCCCGCGAAGTCCCAGAGTTTCTTGGCGAAGGCGACCGCATAGAGGACCAGCCCCGCCGCGAGGCCCAGGTAGAACACCACCAGCAGCCAGCGTGAGGCAAGGATGATGGATTCGACGAGGTGTTCGAGTTTTTTCATGCCGGCGCCTGAGAATTGAATGGCTCCCTGATAGCGCATTCTGTCAGGGAGACAAGAGGGTCAGTTTTCCACATTGACCGTGCCGGGCACCGGCTCAGGCCTGTCGTTGCGCGTCCTCCACAGCGAATAAAGAATGCCCGAGGCCAGTACCGAGACCGTGACCGCCAGCGAGACCGCCGTGTCGATCTTGATGCCAAGTGGCACCAGGAAGATCTTGATGCCGACCAGCACCAGGATCACCGCCAAGGAGAACTGCAGGTACTTGAAACGGTGAATTGCCGCGGCCAGCGCGAAGTACAGCGCGCGCAGTCCAAGAATGGCGAAGATGTTGGACGTATAGACGATGAAGGGGTCCTGCGTGACGGTGAAAATCGCCGGAACCGAATCGACCGCGAAGATCAAGTCGACGAATTCGACCATGATCAGCGACACCAGAAGCGGCGTGATGACGGTGACGAGCTTGCCCGACTTCGGGTCCATGCGCCTGATTGTGAATTTGTCGCCATGAAGTTCGTCCGTCACCCGGAAGTGGCGGCGGATGAGTTTGAGCAGCGGGTTGCCGGCAACGCTCGGCTTGTCATGCGACACGCGGAACATCTTGAGGCCGGTGAACACAAGGAAGGCGCCGAACACGAAGAGTATCCACGAAAACGACATCACCAGCGCGGCTCCGACGCCAATGAGGATTGCCCGGAACACGATGACGCCCAGGATGCCCCAGAACAGCACCCGGTGCTGATGGATGCGGGGAATGCCCAGGAAGCCGAAGACCGTGGCGATGACGAAGATGTTGTCCATCGCCAGCGATTGTTCGATCAGATAGCCGGTAAAGAATTCGAGGCCGGGCTCGGCACCCCGCGCCCACCACACCCATGCGCCGAAGGCGAAGGCCACGGCCATGTAGCCCGCATAGAGAATGAAGCTCTCCTTGGCTTCGATCTCTTTCTCGCCCTTGTGCAGGAAGCCAAGATCGAACACCAGAAGACCAACCACGATGGCCGCGAACGCCACCCAGAAGAAAGCCGGAGTGCCGAGTATATCTGAATAGAACGCCGCCTGGACCACTTCCATTGCCGGACCACCCTGTGAAATGTTGTCATCATGCGGCTCCGACATCGCGAGGTGATACCTCGCCAGAGGGGCCCGGCGCCGCTTCTGGCGAAATAGTGGCAATTGCGGCATGTTCAAGTCACGCGGCCATGAATTATTGGTAAGGTGGCGGGACGGGCGAGGACATCGATGCGGACAACCAGGGCCATCCAGATCGTCAATTGCCACGCCGAGGGCGAGGTCGGCGACGTGATCATTGGCGGCGTGGCCCCGCCGCCGGGCGAGACACTCTGGGAGCAGTCGCGCTTCATCGCGCAAGATGGCAAGCTCCGGGCCTTCGTGCTCAATGAACCCCGCGGCGGCGTCTTCCGCCATGTGAACCTGCTGGTGCCGCCCAAGGATCCACGCGCCACCATGGGCTTCATCATCATGGAGCCAGAAGACACACCGCCCATGTCGGGCTCCAACTGCATCTGCGTCGCCACCGTGCTGCTCGACACCGGTATCGTGCCCATGACCGAGCCCGAAACCCGCATGGTGCTCGAAGCGCCAGCCGGCCTCGTCGAAGTCACGGCGCTTTGCCGCGATGGCAAGGCCCACTCGATCACGCTGCGCAATGTGCCGGCCTTCGCCGACCGCCTCGCCGTGCCATTGGAGGTGGACGGCCTCGGCACCATCATGGTCGACACCGCCTTCGGCGGCGACAGCTTCGTCATGGCCGATGCCAGGTCATTGGGCTTTGAGCTTCTGCCAAGCGAGGCTCGCGATATTGCCGTCATGGGCCGCCGCATCGTCCGCGCCGCCAATGAGAGGCTCGGCTTCAGCCACCCGGAACTCCCTGATTGGAAGCACTTTTCATTCGCCTTCATCACCGGACCGCTCGAGACCGTCGGTGGCACGCTCTCCAGCCGCAATGCCTGTGTCATCAATCCGGGAAAGCTCGACCGCTCGCCCACCGGCACCGGCTGCTCGGCCCTGATGGCGGTGCTCCACGCCAGGGGCCTGATGCAGGAAGGCGAGAGCTATATCGGCCGCTCCATCATCGAGAGCCGCTTCATCGGCCGCATTGCCGCAACAACCACCGTCGGCAACCACGCCGCCATCATTCCGACCATCACCGGCCGCGCCTGGATCAGCGGGCAATCGACCCTGATGCTTGACCCCGGCGATCCGTGGGCACAGGGTTACAAGATCGCCGACACTTGGCCCATGGACGGAGCATCATGACGATCACCGAAGTCCCCATAACCTGCCTGCTCGACTGCCGCGACAAGCTCGGCGAGGGCTGCTTCTGGGACGCCGATGCTCAGTGCCTGTGGTGGCTCGATGCCATACTGCCCTCCGCCATTCACCGCCTCAATGTGTCGAGTGGCGCCTACCGGCGCTGGCAATTCTCCGAAATGGTCACCGCCATGGCCAAGCGCCGCGATGGCACGCTGATCGTCGGCTCCTACAAAGGCGTCAACATCTTCAACCCGCAAACCGGAGCGCTGACCCCACTAAGTCATCTTGAGCCGGAAAAGCCCAACAACCGCGGCAATGACGGCGCCTGCGATGCCAAAGGCCGCTTCTGGTTCGGCACCATGATGAACAATGTCGGCCCCCTCGGCGAGGACCTCCCCATCACGGCCCCGACCGGCACCCTGTTCCGCATCGCTGCCGACGGCACGGCCACCGCCATGGAACATCGCATCGGCGTTTCCAATGGCCCTTGCTGGTCGCCCGACAACCGCAGCTTCTATTTCACCGACTCGATGGCGCCGGTCATCTGGGCCTATGACTTCGACCTCGACGCGGGAACGATTTCCAACCGCCGCGTGCTGAACGATAGCAAGGACCACGGCTATCCCGATGGCGCCACCGTCGATGCCGAGGGCTTCCTCTGGAGCGCCCGCTGGGAAGGCGCTTGCGTGCTGCGCATCGACCCCTTGGGCCGCATCGACCGCGTCGTGCCGATGCCGGCGCGGCGCGTCACCAATGTCTGCTTCGGCGGTGCCAAGCTCGATACGCTCTATGTCACGACATCGAGGCTCCACATCGGCGAAGCGGACCTCCTCCGCCACCCCCTGCAGGGCGGCCTCTTCTGTTTCGACCCCGGCGTCACCGGTTTCGAAAAACACGCTTTCGCCGGATGAGCGGAAACGCTACTTGTCATACAAAACAAACGGTCATCGGGAGAAACCGGAATGAATCTAGTGCAGATCAGGGATGTGAAGGGCAAGCGCCGTGTCGGTCTCGTCGATGGCGCCAATATCGTGCTCCTGAAGAAAGTGGCCACCACCATCGATCTGGCGAATCTGGCCCTCAAGGACGGCAAGAAACTTGCCGCCGTGGCCCAGTCGCTGGCCGGTCCCACCACCGAGGACTACGCCAAGGCCCTGAAGGACAAGCGCGTCCTGTCGCCCGTCGATCATCCCGATCCCGCCCATTGCATCATCACCGGCACCGGCCTCACGCACCTGGGTTCGGCATCCGCCCGCGACGGCATGCACAAGAAGCTTTCCGGCGCCGCCGAGGAACTGACCGACAGCCTCAAGATGTTCAAGATGGGGCTTGAGGGCGGCAAGCCGAAATCGAAGTCGGAAGCCGGTGTGCAACCCGAGTGGTTCTACAAGGGCGATGGCTCCTGGCTTGTGGGTCCCGGTCAGCCGCTGCCCAAGCCGTCCTTCGCGCTCGACGGCGGTGAGGAACCGGAACTGGCGGGCCTCTATTTGATCGACGGCTCGGGCCGTCCGGTGCGCTTAGGTTTTGCCCTTGGCAATGAATATTCCGACCACGTCACCGAGCGCCAGAATTATCTCTACCTCGCCCATTCGAAGCTCCGTCATTCCGCCATCGGCCCCGAGATGATCATGGGCGCCCCGCCTGCCTCGATTGAGGGCATGAGCCGCATCATCCGCAAGGGCAAGACCATCTGGGAGAAGCCCTTTGTGACGGGTGAGGCCAACATGTCCCACACGCTGGCCAATCTCGAATATCACCATTTCAAGTATGATGGCTTCCGCAGGCCCGGCGATCTCCACATCCACTATTTCGGCACCGCCACCCTGTCGATCGCCGACGGCATCAGCCCGCAAGACGGCGACGTGTTCGAGATTTCGGCACCCCCCTTCGGCGCGCCCTTGCGCAATCCGCTGAAGGACGTGAAGGCCCGCCACAAGCCCAATGGCGTGAAGGCGCTCTAGGCAACATGACCCCGGCCTTCATCGCGCTTGACTGGGGCACGACCTCATTTCGCGCCTATATCGTTGATGCCGCGGCAACGGTCCTCGAAACGCGGATCGCCCCCGAGGGCATCCTGTCGGTAAGCGATGGCAACTTCGAAGCGGCACTCGAAAGGCACATCGGCGGCTGGGACACATCGCTCCCCGTCATGGCGGCCGGCATGATCACCTCGCGCCAGGGTTGGATCGAACTGCCCTATGTGCCCTGCCCGGCCCGTGCCGATGATCTGGCCAGGGCGCTGCATCACCACACCACGGCGGCGGGCCGCCGCATCGCCTTCGCGACGGGCCTCAGCTACCGCTCGCCGGATGGCATGCCCGATGTGATGCGGAGCGAGGAGGTGCAGGTCTTCGGTTCGCTCGATTTGGGGCTTAAGCATTTCGTGACGCCCGGCACCCATTCCAAGTGGATCACCGTCGAGGCCGAACACATCGTGAATTACGCGACTTACGTCACCGGCGAAGTTTTCGCGGCCCTCAAATCCCACACCATCCTCGGCCGCCTGATGCAGGACGGGCCCGATGATGAGCAGGCCTTCGCCAAAGGCGTCGAAGCCGCGCTCGCCGATCCCGCCGGCTTCCTGCACCGCATCTTCTCGGCCCGCTCGCTGGGCCTCTTCGGCGAAATCGCGCCTCAATCGATTTCCTCCTATCTCTCCGGACAAGTGATCGGCACGGAAGTGGCCCATGCCATCCGCGATAACCCGAAACACGCCGAATATGCCGTCTTGGCCTCGCCGGGCATCGGCGCGCGCTATGTGAAGGCAATCGGCCTCGCCGGACTGAAAGTGCGCTATGGTGACCCCGAGGCCATCGTCAAGGGCTTAGGGCTCATCGCCCGCAAGGCAGGATTGATCCCATGACATTCGATGAGGCAGCGGCCCACTGCGGCATTGTCGCCATTCTGCGCGGCGTCAGGCCGTCCGAAGTGGTGGCGATCGGCGAAGCGCTCCATGCGGCGGGTGTCCGCATTGTCGAGGTGCCGCTCAATTCGCCCGATCCCTTCGTCTCCATCGCGGCGCTGGCCGACAGCTTCAAAGGCCGCCTCGTGACGGGTGCCGGCACGGTGCTCGACATGGCCAGCGTCGATCTTCTCAAAGATAGCGGCGGGACGATATCGGTGTCGCCGGATTGCAACCCGGACGTGATCGCGCGCGCCGTCGAACAGGATCTGGTGCCGCTGCCGGGCGTCTTCACCCCGACCGAAGCCTTTGCGGCGATCCGCGCCGGCGCCACGCATCTGAAACTGTTCCCGGCGGAGGCCGCGAGCCCCGTCACCGTCAAGGCCTGGAGGGCCGTGCTGCCAAAGCATGTGAAGCTCTATGCCGTGGGCGGCGTGACACCCGCCAACATGCAGACCTGGGTGGATGCCGGCTGCTCCGGCTTCGGCATCGGCTCCAACATTTACAAACCCGGCATGACCGCCGATGATGTGAAATCGAATGCCGGCACATTCGTTGCCGCGTGGAACGCATTGAAGAGGGCTTGAAGGATGAAAGTTGCATTGGTCACGGGTGCGGGTTCCGGCATCGGCAAGGCGGTAGCCGAAGCCTTCGGGCGCGAAGGTTACGCCGTGGTGCTTGCCGGCCGCCGCGCCGAGGCGCTCGACGCCGTGGCCAGAGCAATCGGCCCCAACGCGCTTCCCGTCGCAACCGATGTGACCGATCCCAAATCCGTCGCCGCCCTGTTTGCCGCGGCCAAGCAGAAGTTCGGCCGCCTCGACGTGCTCTTCAACAATGCCGGAACGGGCTCCCCCGGCGCCATACTGCTTGAGGATCTGTCGATCGAGATGTGGCAGAACGTCGTCAACACCAATGTCTCGGGCGTCTTCTACTGCATGCAGGAGGCCTTCCGCATCATGAAGGCGCAATCCCCGCGCGGCGGCCGCATCATCAACAACGGCTCGATCTCGGCCCATGCGCCCAGGCCCAATTCAGCACCTTACACATCGACCAAGCACGCCGTCACCGGCCTCACCAAGTCAGGCTCACTCGATGGCCGCAAATACGACATCGCGGTCGGCCAGATCGACATCGGCAATGTTGCAACAGACTTGAACGATAAGACGAAAACCGGCTTGCAGCAGGCCAGCGGCACAATGGCGCCCGAACCCACGATGGATGTGGAAAACGTGGCGAAGACGGTGCTCTACATGGCCTCCCTGCCGCTCGACGCGAATGCCCAGTTCGTGACCGTGATGGCGACCAAGATGCCCTATATCGGGCGGGGGTGAGGGCTTTTCAGTTCCCGTCTTCCGGCAATCTGGGCAGCGGGTGCACTTCGATACCCTCCTCGATCAGCGCCTTGGCGTCGTCGGCGGTCGCCTCGCCATAGATGCCGCGCTTTTCGGTTTCCGCGTAGTGGATCTTGCGGGCTTCCTCGGCGAACTGATTGCCGACATATTCGGCATTCGCTTCCACCGATTTCCGCATCTCGCGCATCATTTGCATCATCATGGCGAAGCGCGGGTCGGCCGGACCCGTCGCCATCTTCTGTGGCACCGCATGCTTGGCATTGGACTTGGCCGGAACACCTGGCGCCATCATCTGCTTTTCGACCTTCGCCGAGCCGCACAAGGCGCAGGCTACCAGGCCGCGCTCGGCCTGCGTATCATAGGCTGCACTGTCGCGGAACCAGCCATCGAAACCGTGGCCCTTGTCGCAGATGAGGTCATAGTGGATCATGACAATCACATAGCCATGCCAGAACCGGCATTCAAGCTGACCAGTTCGAACGGGCGGTCATGCTCAAGCGAGGGAATGCGCCGCCTGGCCAGCGCCGCTTCCGCCATATCGAGATCGGCGATCAGCACCTGGGGCTCGGTTCCACCCTCGCCAAGTATCTCTCCCCATGGCGAGACGGCCAGCGAGTGGCCATAGGTCTCACGCCCCGATTCATGACGCCCGCCCTGTGCTGCCGCGAGAACAAAACTCCCCGTCTCGATGGCCCGCGCCCGGAGCAGCACATGCCAATGCGCTTGCCCAGTCGGAACCGTGAAGGCCGACGGCACCGTGAACAGCGCCGCCCCGGCCTGCGCCAGCGCCCGGAACAGGCCTGGAAAGCGCATGTCGTAACAGATCGTCAATCCAAGCAGCCCCATTGGCGTTGCCGTCACCACAGCGCGGCTTCCACCGTCATAGGCGTGCGATTCGCGCAATTGCTCGCCATTGGGCAAGTCGACATCAAAAAGATGAATCTTGTCATAACGCGCGGCGATGGCGCCATCGGGCGAAAACAGCAGCGAGCGGTTGAGCAGCTTCCCGCCCTCGCCCTTCAAGGCCAGCGAACCGATGTTGAGCCACAAGCCCAGCTCCCTGGCCAGCGCCGCGAACTCCGCCACGCTGTCATCGTCTTGCTCATGGCGTACCAAAGAGCGCAGCCGCGGGCGGTCGGTCTCGAGAATATTGGTCATTTCCGGGGTCGTCACGAAGACGGCTCCCTGCCCCTGGGCGTCGCGGATCATCCCGGAAGCGTCCATTACATTGCGGGCCATGTCGCGGCCCGAACGCATCTGGATCAATGCGGCGCGGGTCTTCACGCCGATTGCAGCAGCGGGTCGAGCCTGCCGCTCCGCTCGAGATCGTGAATGTCGTCCGAGCCTCCCACATGGGTCTCGCCGATGAAAATCTGCGGCACGCTGCCCTGGCCTTGGGTGCGCTCCATCATTGCCAGGCGCGCCTCGTAACCACGCACGTCCACTTCCTTGAAGCTCACACCCTTGCGCTTCAGCAGCGCCTTGGCGGCAAAGCAAAACGAGCAATAGGGTGTGGTGTAGATCGTCACCAGCGGTTCGCCTGTCATCATGGCGTCAGATATGGATTTTTGCAGGTGCGAGAACAAGGGCAAAGGTGAGCAGATGGACCTTTGCGGCTCCGGCTGCCTTGAGGCAGTTGGAACAGGCCTCCGCCGTCGACCCCGTAGTCCGGACGTCATCGACCAGCAAAACCGTTTTGCCCGCCACGGCGCTTAGGTGCCCCGGCGCAAGGATGAAGGCGCCCTTGACGTTCTTGCGGCGTTCGGCAAGCCTTAAGCCCACCTGCGACTTAGTCCGCCTCTGGCGCAGCAGCACATCGCCGCGCCATGGCTGGCCTGAGGCCTTGGCCAGTTGCTGGGCCAGAAAGGCCGACTGGTTGAAGCGCCGCTGCCACAGCCGCCAGCGGTAAAGCGGCACCGGCAGGACGATGTCCGCCTCGGACAGCAAGGCGCGGCCCGCCCGCGCCATCATGCGCGCCATCAGCAGGCCCGCCTCCTGCCGGTCATTGTATTTGAGGGCATGAATGAGGCCGCGCGAGGCCTCGTCGAAGGCCACGGCGGCGCGCGACCGGTCCCAGGCCGGCGGATCGGCCAGGGCCGCGGCACTCAAAGCCCCCGCCCCCTGGTCATAGGCGAAGGGCGTTCCCAGCATGTCGCAGACCGGATCGTCGAGATGCGTGAGCCTCGCCCAGCAGGCCACGCACAGGCTGGCGGGCTCCCGCAAGCCCACGCCGCAGCTGAGGCACTGGCTGGGGGCCAGCGCATCGACGAGGCCACGCCAGGCGCGCCCCGGCATCCGAGAGAACTGCAATTCCATGAAGCAAGGCTAACAGAAATCGCCGCCGCCGTGGATTCGTCCCGGCGTTTGCTTTAACAGCGGCGCGAAACGGAGATTCTGAAGCCCATGAATTTTGCCCGCCCCGACCTCGACCGCCTGTCCTTGATCCTCGCCGAAGCCGCCGAAGCCGAAATCATGCCGCGCTTCAGGAGCCTCGGCGAAGGCGAGATCCGCGAGAAGACCGGCGTCCTCGATCTCGTCACCGATGCCGACGAGAAAGCCGAATGGATGATCCGCGACGCCTGCTTCAAGGCCTTTCCGGAGGCCCTTTTCGTCGGCGAGGAATCAGTCGAGCGCGACCGCTCGCTGCTGGCCAGGATCAAGGATGCGGAACTTGCCATCATCGTCGATCCCGTCGACGGCACCAGCAATTTCGCCTGGGGCCTGCCCCTCTTCGGTGTCATGGCCGCTGTCACGGCAAAGGGCCGAACGCTGGCCGGACTGATCTACGATCCGGTCGGCTGCGACTGGCGCAAAGGCCTCAAAGGCGAGGGTGCCTGGGCGGAGAACGCAGCGGGAAGCACCAGCGATCTGAAGGTCGCCAAAGCCGCCGCCCTCTCCGAAATGACCGGCCTCAGTTCCTGGTACCAGATGCCGGAACCGCAGCGTTCGGCAACGGTCGCAAACCTCGCCAAGACCAAGGCCTGCTTCAACTACCGCTGTGCCGCCTATGAATACCGCTTGATCTCCGAGGGCCTGGTGCATTTCACGCTGCATTACAAGCTGATGCCCTGGGACCACGCGGCGGGCGTGCTGATCCATGCCGAGGCGGGTGGCTATTCGGCCCTCCTCGACGGCACACCCTATGACGCCACCCAGCATGAAGGCGGCATCATCTCGGCCCCCGACAAGGCCACCTGGCAGCTCATCAAGTCCGAACTGGTGGGCTGATGCGGGTCTTCGACCGGGCGCTTTATGTTGAGCGTCTGCGCCGCAAACGCCAGGCGGAGCCCAATATCCTGACGCGCACCATCGCCGAGGAATTGGCCGAGCGCCTGGCCGCCGTGAACCGGAAATTCGCGCACGCCTGCGTCATCGCCGCCGAGCCCGGCCACATCGCCGCGCGGTTGCTGGCCGATGGTCAAGTCAAGCACGTGACGGCGCTGACGCCTTCGTCCGATGAAGACCTGGGCTTGGCGGCGGAGACCTTCGACGCCGTCATCAGCGTGTTCGATCTGCAATCGGCCAACGACGTGCCGGGCCTGCTGATACAGATGCGCCGGGCCTTGAAGCCAGACGGGCTGCTGCTCGCCTGCCTCTTTGCCGGCAACACGCTGACCGAGTTGCGCCAGTCCTGGCTCGCCGCCGAAACCCTGATGGCGGGTGGCGTCAGCCCCCGCGTCGCGCCGATGATCGATATGCGCGAACTGGGCGGCCTCCTGCAACGCGCCGGTTTCGCCCTGCCGGTGGCCGATCTCGACCGCACCATGCTGCGCTACGCCGACGCGGTGGCTCTGATCCACGAGATCAGCGAACTGGGCCTGTCGAATTGCTTGAGCCACCGCTCGCGGAAACCGGTGACGCGCGGCCTTCTGGGTGCCGCCGTCAACGCCTATCACAGCAATTTCACCGACCCCGACACCCGCATCCGCGCCACCCTGGAAGTGGCCTGGGCAACCGGCTGGTGCCCCCACGAAAGCCAACAGCAGCCGCTGAAACCCGGCAGCGCCAAGGCAAGGCTGGCCGACGCGTTGAAAGTGCCGGAGCAGAAGTTCTAGGGGCGCCAAGGTATCGCCGCCAATTATCGCCCATCCCACCACCACCTTGTAACATCACAGTGTGGTAGCTTGTTCTTGTCTCGCGAGAGGCGCGCAGGCCTGGACGGCCGTCCAGGCCCGCGCGGCTGGATTTCGGATCGGTGCCACCGGAGCCCAAGGGCTGTGGGGAAGCATGATCGTTTCCGGCTTCTTCATCTGGCCCGAATGGTTGATTGAACTTCGGGTTCGTTTCCACAAGGAAGGGTCGACGAAGATGAGCGAGATTATCACAACCACCCCGGCAATCCAACTGTGCGTTGGGATCGATGTCGAGAACACACGATATGACCGGTTTATGTAACACGTCATCTGTCCGGTTTTAAGCTTTGGCCTTTGAAGAGGCCGGGCGATGAGGCGGACGGAGGTGTTGCAGGGACTTCGTGTGATGAAGTTTGAAGAGTTGAATG
>JANPCA010000036.1:0-4268 GCA_031430715.1 Hyphomicrobiales bacterium
GCCCGCAATTCCGATTTCCGCGCGATCTCGATGCCGACGCGGGCCAGCCCGGTGACCTTCGATTCGAGGCGCTTCCTGATGACGGCGGCCGCGGCATCGAGGATCCCCGATGTCTTATCGCCTTCCGCCGCGGCTTCTTCCTCCGGCACAACCGTCAGCTTGGTTTCGCGGCTGATCGATTCAAGCAGCGTGCGCAACGGCGAGGTCGGCGCCGATACTGACTGCAGCACGGCATAGTCGGTCTTGTCTGTGGCGAGCGACTTGAGTTTCAATTGGCTGAGAGCGCGCGACCACTCCTTGATGAAGTCCGAGGAATAGCGTTCCAGCAGATTGATGCCGAGAATTTTTTCCTGCGCCTTGACGGCGGTCTGCTCGCCGATCGAGCCTAGAACCCAGCGCTCGCTGTCCAACTGTTCGACAACCTGGCCAATACGCTCAAGGAACAGCACGTGGAAGCCATAGTATGTAAAGAATTTCGAAATCCTGATCGACTCGAGGCCCGGCGCATCCTTGGCCTCGAAGACGGTGGCCATGTCGGGCCCGCCATGCTCGGCGGCGATCCAGTCGGGCGCCGGATCGGACTCGGCACTCGACTTCAGGAACGTGTAAGCGCGGTCGGCGAGACTGAGGCGCGCGATGAGGTTCTGGCTCTTCTCGACGAGGGCGCCGTTCAGGGCAACGACAATGCCGCCGCCGGTGTCGAGTTCCAACATGGCGTTGACATGGCCGAGAAACTCGGCCTTGGCCGTCTGGTTGCCAAGCGACCCGGACTTGTTCCACTCCTCTTCCATCCAGCCCAGCACCAGCTTCGGATCGACCGGAACCTTCTCATCCTTGCTGAGCATCAGATAGACCTTCAACGCCTCATAGATGAAGGCGGGATCATTCTGGTGCTCCTCGATCTGGCGCTCGACATAATAAATGAGGCGCGGCCTGAGGGTGCGGTCGAGCGCCGTGCGGTAGGCAGCCGCCGATTCGGCGAGAAGCGACTCGCGCTGGCTGAGCCCGAAGGTGCCGCTGACGGGAGTGGTCTCGTCGCGCACCTCATAGCCGGCGGGCAGCGTGCGCATGATATGCAGCAGCGTCAGGGGCTTGGCGAAATCGCCATCGGCGACGGCTTCTTCCTGGATGATCGGCGAGGCGACAGGTTTGTAATTCTCGATGGCCAGGGTCGTCGCCGTGATGAGACTGGTGTTGTAGAGATAGCTCGTCCACCACAGTCCAAGCATGGCGGCGGAGGCCACGGCAACGGCACCATAGCCCACGTAGGTCGCCGCTGCCCGGCGCTGCACGGCGGCGCGGCTGGTCGACACCCAGCCCGCTTCCAAAAACATCACCCTGCTCAGGAGATCGGCGATGAAGAAGCTCTTGCCTTTGCCGGCATAGGCTGGCTGGGCCTGCTGGCTCTGGCCGAAAAGCCCCGACATCGATCCCAGCAAGCGGTCGATCGGCGTTCCTTCCTGGGTGCCGGAGGTGAAATAGAAACCGCGCAACGGCACATTGGTGTGATAGCGGGTCGGCTCGAAAATCTCGTCGAGAAACTGTGTCAGCGGCTGGCGCAGGGCCGCCATCTGCGAGGGGAATCCATAGACCTTGACGCGGGCCACGGGATCGACCTCTTCCTGCAGCCGGTCGGGAAGTTCGTCGGTCAGGCGCTGGATCAGCAGGTCGAACTCGGCGGCGACATCATTGACACGGTTCTCGGACTTGCTTTTCACCTGGAAGGTGGCGCCCCAGACCATCTTGCGGCGGGCTTCGCCCAGATTGGCGAAATACTCGTTGAAGCCGGCCACCAGGTCGGCCTTGGTGAAGTTCACATAGACTGGAAAATCGATCTTCAGATGCTCATGGAGTTCGTTCAGCCGGTCGCGGATCGCCGTGCAGTGGCCGCTCAATTCGCGTTCCGGCAACGTCAGCACATCGGCCAGGCTGATGGCGATCATCACCCCATTGATGGGTTGCAGCGGCCGGTTCTTCTTCAGGAGATCGAGGAAGGCGAGCCATGAGCGCTTATCCGCGCTCTCGTCGGAATCCTGCGTCGTGTAGCGGCCCGCCGTGTCGATCAGCACCGCCTCTTCGGTGAACCACCAGTCGCAATAGCGGGTGCCGCCGACGCCGGAGACAGGTTTCTTGTCCTTGGCACCCGCCAGCGGAAACTTGAGGCCGGAATTCAAGAGCGCCGTGGTCTTGCCGGCACCCGGCGGGCCGATGATGATATACCACGGCAGTTCATAGAGGACGTCGCCACGGGTCTTCTTCGATTTGCGCAAAGTAGCGATGGCATCGGCCATCTTTTCGGCCAGTTGTTTGGCATCGGAACTCTGCTCGTCGGCGGCCGATTTCGCCATTTCGCTGGCAAGCGCCGCCGAGGCTTTGCGCTGCTTATAGTATTTATAGGCCTGGTAACCGGCGAAAATGGTGATGACCAGCGTGACCAGCGCCAGCCTAAGCCAGACGCTGGTGAAGGGCTCGATCTCGCCAAAAGCGATAATCGGAAAGACCCACCAGATGATGGCACAGAGGCCCAAGACACCCAGACAGGAGGCTGTGAATATCAGCCATTTTTTCATGAAACTCTACTCCGCAACGAGGGTGTCCAAGGGATTTACGGCCCGGACTTCGGCAGGAAGATTTCAACCCGGCGGTTGAGCGCCTTGTTCTTTTCAGTGTCATTGGACTTCACCGGTTCGGTGGCGCCCTTGCCGACGATCCTGATCCGTGTCGGATCCTTCAGCTTGGGGATCATGATCGCCGCCACCGCCTTGGCGCGCTTCTCCGACAGATCCTGGTTGTCCTTGAAGCGCACCTGCGACTTCAATTTGACGTTGTCGGTGTGGCCGACGACCGAGATTTCCTTTTCCTCGGCATCAAGGGCCGCCGCCACCCGGTCGATCACCGCCGCGTAGTCCTTGCGGACATCGGCACTGCCCTTGGCGAAGAGCGTATCGGTCCTGAGCTTCACCAGGATGTTGCCCTTGAAATCATCGACCGTCAGGCGCCCGGCCTTGAGATCCCCGGCGAGCTTGCCGCGCACCCGGAGGAGCTGGCCCGATTCGACCACCTCGATGGGCGCCAGCGGCTTATAGACATCGCGCGCGATTCGCACTTCAGAGGCCGGGTGAAGGCCCTCCAGCCTGCCGGCCAGTGCCTCGGCCGAATTGCCGAGCATGATGCGCAGGCCCAGAAAAACGCAAGCCAGCACTGCCGCGGCAGCCGCCGCCGCCACCCACACCGGCAGGCGCCGCTGCAGATGCAGCGGCTTGATCTCCGGGCCGCGCCAATGCGGCGAGATATCCTCGGGCGGACGGGGTTTGAGCGTCCGCAGTGTCTGGAACAGGTCGCGGCGCACCTGCTGCAAGGCCACCTCGCCACCGCTCGCCCGGTATTGGCCCTGGAAACCCAGCGACAGGCAGGCGTGCATCAGTTCCAGCACGTTGCCGTTGACCGCCGGCTGCATCTTGGCGCGGTTCAATTCGTCGAAGAAGCCGACGCCGCTGGTGGTGACGCCGAAGAAGCGGCTCAGCATCGAATACTGCGTCCACAGCAGCCGGTCGCTGCCGGGCAGATGCTGGACGATGTCGTCGGCGGTGGCGCAGAGCGCGTATTTGGTGAGCCGCATGTGTTCGGAGGGAAGGCTGGCCTGGCCGAGGCTGCGCTCCACCTGGCCAATTTCCTCGGCAATGGCATCCATCAGCGGGGCGACGCGGGAATGATCGGCCGTCAGGCGCAGATTGGCCAGCAGCACCAGCAACGGCCGCGCCGCGTGCATGATGGGGTTGGCGCCCTGGACATCGGGGTGGGCGTTGAAGCCTAAGTCCATCACCGGCCCGGCGGGGGCGGGCTGGCGCGGTCCTGGCTGGGGCGGAACATAGGCCTGTTGCGGCTGGTAGGCGGGCGGCGGCTGATAGGCAGGTGGCGGTTGATAGGTGGGCTGCGGCTGGGCCGCGACGCGCGGCGGCAGGCCTGGTGTCATATTGCCGGTGCCCCAGATGTCGGTGGGTGGCGGCGGCGGTGCCGGAGCAACCGGTGGTGCGGGCTGGCTGCGGCCGGCCGGATTGGGACGGACGATGATGGTGCGTTCACCGGAGCCGAAAGGATTGGGCGGCGGCTTGTTGCTGCTCATCGCTCCTCCTTCACCGCCCACAGCACCAGTTCAAGCCCCGGCCAGTCGCCCGCGAACAGCATGCCGATGGCGCTGGCGTGGCTGAACTCCGGCCACAGGGGCGAATTGCGGTCGAGGTAGAAATAGACGTTGGTCGAGACGGCGC
>JANPCA010000037.1:0-2188 GCA_031430715.1 Hyphomicrobiales bacterium
GATCGGCCTCGCCGGCACCTATGCCGCCGCGCGTCTGCTCGCGTCAATCATGCCCGCGTTCCCGGCGCCCGAAACCGCCACTGCCATCGGCGTCACCCTCGCACTGCTGGCGATCGCCTTCCTCGCCTGCCTAATCCCCGCCCGCCGCGCGGCGAAAGTGGATCCGATGGTGGCACTGCGGCACGAATGATAAGACCATGAAAACATTCAAAACCATCTGGCGCTGGCTTCGCTCGCTCGGACAACGACGGGCGATGAAGCAGGACATTGATGAGGAACTGCGCTTCCACATCGAGCAGCGCGCGGCGGAAAACATCGCCAAAGGCATGACACCGGAGGAAGCAGCTCGCGATGCCCGCAAGCGCTTCGGCAATGTGCAAAGTGTCCGCGAGGAATGTCGCGATGTGCGAGATGCAAGTTTTGGTGAAGCGACCTGGCGGGATATTCGCTTCACCTTCCGCCAATTGCTGAAGAACCCCGGCTTCACCGCCGTGGCCGTGCTTACGCTCGCCCTCGGCATTGGCACCAACACGGCGTTTTTCAGCGTGCTCTATGGGGTGGTCCTGCGGAGCCCGCCTTATCCCGAGGCCAGTTGATTGGTTGAGATCCGCAACCTGCGGGGTGTCGATACAAGCAACGCGGGGCGGCTCTCGCTGGCAGAACTGTTCGATTACCGGGAGCGCCAGCGCAGCTTTGTCGGCATTGGCGCGTCCATTAGCGGACGGGCCACGCTGACGGCGGACCAAGGTGCCGAGCGGGTCCAGTTAACCCGGGTCACAGCCAATCTGCTGCCGCTCCTGGGCGTGCCGCCGGCGCGTGGACGGGGCTTCACAGAAGTCGAGGAGCACGCAGGCGAAGATTCCGTGGTCGTGGTGAGCCATGATTTCTGGCAGGCCAATCTGGTTGGATCGGAAGACGTCTTGGGTCGGCGCGTTCAACTCAATGGCGTCGAACACACCATCGTGGGCGTGATGCCCGCCGGATTTTCCTATCCCGAACCGGGCATCGCGATCTGGAAGCCGCTTGATCTTGGCCGGCGCGGCGAACCGGATCGTGGCGATCATTCACTCCAGGCAACGGCGCGCCTGGCGCCGGGGGTATCGCCGGCGCGAGCGCGAAAGGATCTGCTGGACTTGAGCCGGCGGTTACAGGCCGACCTGCCGCAGGCTTATCCCCGCGATGCGCACTGGCGGATCGGCTTCGAGTCACTGCGGGCGGCTCAGTTCGGACAAATGCTGGCACCGCTCGGCACGCTCGCGACGGCGGCGGCGGGGGTGCTGCTCATCGCCTGCGTCAACGTGTCCATCATGTTCCTGCTCCGGGCGGCGACGCGACGCCGGGAGATGATGATCCGGCTCGCGCTGGGTGCCACCCGACGCCACATCATCCGTCAGTTGCTGGTTGAAAGCGCCGTGGTCTGTGGCCTGGGCGCGCTTGGAGGGCTGGCGCTTGCCAGGTTCGGGTTGGAAGCGCTTAAAATCTTTTCCCCGGCGCAGATTCCGCGTTTGCAGGAAGTCAGTCATAACGGCGTGGTCGCCAGCTTCACCGGCGGGGTGTTGCTCATCGTCACGGTGATCGTCGGGCTGGCCCCGGCGGTCTCCGCGTTGAAGACCCGGATCAACAATGGCCAGACTGGCCGCACGACAGACAGCCGCGGCGCCGGAAGACTGCGCGATGCGCTGACCGTCATGGAGATCGCCCTGGCGGTTTTGTTGCTCGTCAGCGCCGGACTCATGCTGCGCAGTTTCCAAGGGCTGCTCCAAGTCGATCTCGGCTTTGCCCCGAGCCGGCTGTTTACTTTCAAGACCAATCTGACTGGCCAGCGCTATCCGGACGCCGCCGCCGCGAACCGCTTCTACGACCAGCTCGCGGCCAAGATCGAGCGCTTGCCCGGAGTGGCGGCGGTGGGGGCGGTTTCCTACTTGCCACTCACGGGCGAGGCCCAATGGATCTCCGCCCGCAAACTCGGGGATGACCGGGCGCAGGAAATCAACATCGGTCGGCGGGTCGTGCGCGGACATTATTTTGAAGCGATGCAGATGAAACTCATGCGGGGGCGGATGTTCACCACTGCTGATCAGGCCAATGCTCCGCTGGTGGCAGTCGTGGACGACGTCCTCGCCCACCGTTTCTGGCCAACCGAGGAGAGCGCCGTCGGCCAGCGCATTAAATTCGGCGATGCCGCCGA
>JANPCA010000038.1:0-7634 GCA_031430715.1 Hyphomicrobiales bacterium
CTCCCGGGACTCAGGCCGCAGCTGGTCACTTTGCGCTTCGTGTCGGCTGACAACATGCGCGAAGTCCTGGAGCCAATGTTGCCGCAGGGCATGCTGATGCGCACCGACAGCACCCGCAATGCGCTGCTCCTGTCGGGGAGCCCCCGCGAAATCGCCGCGATCCGCGAAACTATCTCGGTCTTCGATGTCGACTGGATGCGCGGCATGTCATTCGCGCTGGTTCCGGTCAAGTCGTCGTCTCCTGCCGCCATCGTGCAGGATCTGGAGCAGGTCTTCGAGACCAAGAAAGGCCCGCTCAAAGGCATCGTCCGCTTTGTTCCCAACAATCGGTTGAAATCCGTTCTGGTGATTTCCAGCCGGTCCAAATATCTGAAGGAGGCATCGCGCTGGATCAGGAAGCTCGACGTACTGGCCGAAACGAGTGAAGCCAGTCTCCATGTCTACCATGTGCAGAATCGCAACGCCTCCGATCTCGCTAAAATCCTCGAGTCCGTGCTGGTTGCCGGGTTGACGGGCGGCCAGGCGGCCGAATCCCGCGTTGCCCCGAAATACGCGGCCGAAACCATCGTTTCAGGTGATGCTTCCGCCATCGGAGCCATATCAGGCGGGCCCGAAACGCCGGCAATTGGCGTCGATGTCCTGCCCCCTGAAACCGGCCCCAGCGCCTTGGCTCAGTCCACGACGGATGGCCGCATCCGGGTCGTCGCCGACGATACCAACAATGCGCTTCTGGTCTATTGTTCCGACGCGGAATTTGAACGCATGAGCAGCGTGTTACAGGAACTGGATACCGTCCCTAATCAGGTACTCCTGGAAGCTGTCATTGCCGAGGTCACGCTCGATGACGATCTGAAGTTCGGCGTGCGCTGGTTCTTGGGCCGCGACAACAACAACGCAACGTTCACGGACACCGTGACGGGGGCAGTGTCCGCGGTCTTCCCCGGCTTTTCCTATTTTCTCAGATCGAATGACATTGCTTTCACACTCAATGCAATCTCAAGCGTGACCAATGTGCGCGTGCTCTCGGCACCCTCGCTTGTCGTCCTCGATAACCGGACCGCGACGCTGCAGGTGGGCGATCAAGTGCCGATCGTAACGCAATCCGCCAAGGGCACGGCGGCCGCCGACGCGCCCATCGTCTCCAGTGTCGAACTGAAGGACACAGGCGTCATTCTTCGCGTGACACCGCGTGTCAATGACAGTGGGCTGGTGACGCTCGATATCGAACAGGAGGTAAGCAGCGTGACCAAGACCACCACGTCGGGCATCGATTCACCCACCATCCGCCAGCGCAAGCTCAAGACTTCGGTGGTGGTCAGCGACAACGAAGCCCTGGCGCTCGGGGGGTTGATTCAGGAACGCGAGACGACTGGCAAGAGCAAAGTGCCGGTGCTGGGCGATGTGCCGATTCTCGGTGCCGCTTTCCGCCAGAAGTCCGACGCTGTTTCGCGCACCGAACTGATCATCTTCATCCGGCCGCGGGTCATCCGCGATCTGGCCGAGGCGCGCCAGGTGACGGACGAATTCCGCAAGCAGCTCAGCATCCAGGCGCCGCGGGTGCGCCGCGACGATCCGAAACCGGGCGAGGAACTGGTGCGCATTCTCAATTGAAGCAGGGCAGTGCAACAGCACCCGTTGCAATCGGCAAGGGAGACTGGCCGCGTTGCCACGCGAGCACGGCGAAGGGCCGGTCCGGCTGCCGCAACAGCGACACGATGGCGTGGCGCGCATAACGTGAGTGGTTTGCAAGTTCCGCCGTCACATCAATGGTGAAGACTCGTCCCGGCGAAGGTGATGCGAATGACTGCGCCTGCGCTGAAGTCCGATCGGTAATGCCGAGCGCCTGCAGAAGAATGGCCGGCGCGCGGTCAAGGTCAATCCCCGGCTGTTGGGAATGGACTGTCACCATGCCCATGAGCTTTTGAAACTTGCCGGCGTCGAGTCCCGGCAGTTGATCGAGTTCTTCGGGCGTCACCAGTGGCGCATTCTTGGGGCCGAAACTCTTGCCGGGATAGGTGGCGGGCTCCAGCCCACCTCCATCCGACTGACCATCAGGATCGCGAAAGTCGCGCAGCGTCGAGAGGAGGGCAGTGGCCTTTTCGGCACCAAGTTCGAGGCCGTGGAATGCCGCCTCCAACAGTTGCGGCGAGGCCGTGTTGAGATCGATCAATCCACCCTGATCCTGAATGGCAATGGCGACAGAAACGCTACCGCAGCATGTGCATCCCGACGCTTCGCCGTTCAATTTGAATGTCGACTGAGCATCGCTGCTGGTGGCCAGCCGCAAAGCCGTCAGCATCGCCATACCATTGGCGATGTATTCGGCGCGCCCGTTGTTGACAACATTTCTCCCGGCAAGGCCGTGGCTGCGCACCGAAATGGTGAATGCCGTGGCGATGACCGCCAGCAGGCCAACGATCCAGATCACCGAAATAAGAACAAAGCCTCGTGCGCCGTGAAGGGCGGGATCGAGGGCTGGAGAAGGTGCGCCGGTGCCGGTGTCCATTGTCATAACCTATCACATGCCGCTGGAAGGAATTAGCCCGGATTTTTCACTGCCCCTCCTGAGCGTGCACTGCGCGGTGGTATTTGTTGCGGATTGAGTTCCTGCGGTCCGTCCGAGGATCGCCGGGCATTTTTTTGGCAAGCCGATGACATCGCCACTGTGGCGCTGCGTGTTGGCAAGATATGCTGGCTGGCGCTGTCAGTTTTGCCAGGTGCGGATCGTAGGCGTTCAAATCCTCCCATGGGTCCCGGTCCGCGGACCCCAGAAACAGCGCGTCCGCATCGAAATCGGCCTCGACTTTCCGCTTTAACACTGGGTTTGGGGGCGCGAGAGCCCCCGGTTCACAAACGGGCAATGCAATTGGCTGTTGATAATTCGCCCGTGGGGTTAATTCCCGGATTGAACATGACGCTAGGACGTTGTTACCTAGTGGTATTCCATACGGGATGGGGGATTCGACATGTGGCGGACGCTGACAGTGGCACTTACCGCAGTCTACCTGATAGTACAGGCGCTTTCTGCCTCAGGTGAAGAAGTGGGACCGCCAGCCGCCCCGGAGAGCAAGGGGCCGCAGCCACCCCTCACGGCCTGGAATGGCAGTTTCACGCAACGGATTGCGCTTGAGATTCCCTCATTCCGCGGCCTTGAGCCCGATCTGTCACTATCTTACGATTCGGCCAGCGGCATCCGCAACATCCCGCGGGCTGGCGGCATTCTGGGCGTCGGTTGGTCGATTGGCGGCTTGTCGATCATCCAGAGGATGTCGGGCAGCAAAGCGCCAGCCGTCGACACCGTCACGGGCACTGTCACAGAGAACAAATCGCCAAGCGGCCACGGGACACCGGCCTATGGCCTCATTCCCGGCATGCCCGCCGACAGCTTCAGCCTCGACGGCAGCGAGTTGGTGCCCTGCAGCCAGTTGCTGAATCAGGCATCGACGCCATCCTGTGCGGTGGCAATCGCCGCCGGCCAGACGGGATATGCGGCCCGCGTCGAAAACTACCGCCGCATCCGGCAAATTGCATCCGCGAATACCTGGGAAATCACCGCCCGCGATGGCACCAAATCCCTCTACACCTCGCTGGAAGGAAGCGATCCGGCTCTCACGTTCCGCTGGCACCTGAGTTCGGTGACTGACCTCCGGGGCAATCATGTGGACTACACCTGGACCTGCAGCGCCGTTTTCGAGTGCTCCATCGGCACAATCGCCTACCGCAATTTCGATTCGCCGGCGATCGTGTCGCAGATCAAGTTTTATGTCGAGGCACGGCCCGACGTGCTGACCTACGCGACGGGCAAGGACATCCGTTCCATCACAAGGCGCATCAGGACGATCGCTGTCAGCAGCCGGGACGGTGCCGGGGCCCTGGCATTCGCGAGGGCCTACAAGCTGGCTTACGAAGAAAGCGCTTCGACTGGGCAATCGCGGCTCATCTCGGTGCAGCAAGTTGGACTTCGGGTCACGCCGCCTGCTACTGCCGACATTGATGCGCAAGGCAACGTCACCGGCGGCCTCAGCCTGCCTCCCCATACGTTCAGCTATCCGGGAACTGCGGTCGGGTTGAGCGGTCCCACCCCGTGGGCAATACCGGACGCACCCTCCCCAATTGGCTATTCCCAGCCCACTGAGAGTTCATATCTTGTTGGGGATTTTAACGGCGACGGGCGGCAAGACCTCAGCACCGTTCTAAGTTATCATGACCTTAATCCGTCCGGAGGCGCCGATTTCTCCCCAATTCACAAGCGTAGGTTCCTTAGATCGGTGGGTCAGTCCTTTAATGAGTTCGCCACCACCGGCATAGGCAACACGAGTTCTGCGGACTTTTTTTCGGCAGTTGGAATTGCCGACAGCAACGGCGACGGACTTGATGAGTATTTGTATTCAACCGGCTACTACACTGGCGATAACCTACACACCCTGCATGCCAGTCTCAAAAGCTTCGATCCAGACCACGCTAGTATTGATGTACTTAATGTTGACGGCAGTGCAGAACAGTCAGTTCCGTTCGGCAGTGGCCGGCGCTTGTACAGTGGTGATTTTAACGGCGACGGCAAGACCGACTATTTTGCCCGTCAAGTCTATTTCGAAGCACCAACGAGATGCTGCCTGGGTGCGGTGTTGCTGGCTAGTGCCGACGGATATCAAACCGCATCGTGGGATTCGGGTTTTGCGCATACGCTTAGTGTGCATCCCACGATGACTCTTGCGGTTGGCGATTTCAATGGAGACGGGAAGTCCGATCTCATCAAGTATTGGAGGGATGAGGGACCTTTATATGTCGAGTTGGCCCTCTCCACGGGTTCGGGTTTCGTTCACCTGGGGCCGCAATCCATAATCCAGCTCCCGGGGACGATTCTGCTGGGCGACACCAATGGCGATGGTACGACAGACTTGATCGCGCTTTCCCGCGACACCGGCGTTTCGACTCAGTACTTGGTCCAACCACTTTTTCTTGTGGGAGAGGCTTTCGTCCGCGCATCATCGTCCCCCCAGGTCATCGGCGGGTTCATAGATCCTCACAATGAGAAAATTGACGACACTAAAGCCATGCTGGTCGAAATCAATGGCGATGGACGTGTTGATCTCATCCTCTACGATGACAGGGGTGAGGCCGATTCGCGCCGCTATATCGCTGCGTCGGGGGCATCCGGTTGGTCGCAGACATCGATTCCGCTCATCGACAATGCGACCCAAGCCGTCGGTGACTTCACCGGTGATGGATTGACCGACTTCCTGAATATAAAAGCGGCTGATGGTCCCTTCATGAGGATCCCCACCGGCGCCACCGCCGATCTCCTCTCGGCGATCACCCAGCCCCTGGGCGGCACCATGGCGATCGCATATCGATCCTCGGCGGGCCTTCCCGATACCCATCTTCCCTTCGTGATGCAGGTGGTCAAGACCATCACGCTGAACGATGGCCGCGGCAATTCCGCCGCGACGGACTTTGCCTATGCAGGCGGCAAATGGGATGCGAAGGAGCGTCAGTTCCAGGGGTTTGACACGGTCACGGCAGTCCTACCCGCCAACGCCGGCGAAACCGTCCGCCCCGAGGCCGAGTCAACCTATCACCAGTCTCTTGCCTGTTTCGGGCATATCTCGAAGGTCAAATCCTCAGGTGACGGCGGCGTGCTGAAGACGGAGTTCACCAACTATAGTCTGGACACCGAAATTCCCTTCATCTGCCCGAACACCAGTAACCAGGAGTGGACCCACGACGGGGATGCAGTCAAAAAAGCCAAGGTAACCCGCGCCTTCGACTTGTACGGTTCGGAAACCCGCACAACCAAATACGGCAATCTCGATGCCGCGGGCGACGAGAGCACGACACTGCGGACTTTCGCAATCAACACCGCCGATTTCCTGACCAATTGCAAGGGCCGCGAATATTCGCTGGCAGGCCTCTCCGGCAACGATCCGCCCTATATCGCCGAGACCCGCTGGTATTATGATCAGCACAGCAGCCACATCGAAGCGCCGTTGCGCTGCGAGCTGACGGCGGTCCGGCAGTATTTCGGCCCCACCGCGAATGCCGTGTCTGGCAAGACCTACGATGGCTACGGGAATCTCGAATCGGAAACCGATCCCGTGGGCAACAAGACGGTCCACGTCTATGATACGCAAGTGCATCTGTTCGAGACGGAAACCAAGCTTCCACCCGCCACGAGGCCCGTGAACCCCGATCCAGCTTTCAAAATAACAACCAGTTGGGACACGGTTTGCGGGGCGCCGAAGAAAATCACCGATCTCAATTTACAGGACACAACCAACACCTTTGACGGCCTTTGCCGCCAGATCAAGCAGGAGCGGCCCGGCGGCGATTATACCAACACCGGCTACTTGAATATCGGCTCGCCCGGCGCCCAATATGTCCAGACCGAGCGGCGCGGCCCCACCGTCGCCGATTCGACCATCTGGTCGCGCGATTACATGGACGGCTTCGGCCGCTCCTGGCGGACCTTCACGGAAGGGGCCACCGGCGCTGCCGATGTCATGACCCAGACGGGCTACACGCCGCGCGGCGAAGTGGCGGAGACGATTGCCCCCTATTACAGCGGCGCGGCCACGCAATACCGCACCACCTATGCCTATGACGGGCTCGACCGGCTGGTGAAGATCGCGCCGCCGGACGATAGCGCGGCGGCTCCCACCGCCACCACCATCGGCCATGGCCTTGCCGACGCGGGTTCGGCCGATATCAACCTGGTCACGGTGAGCGAGCCGGTCTCGAACAGCAGGACCTTGGTCCAGAAATTCGCGCTCGATGCCGATGGCAAGCTCACCCGGCGCATCAAGATGAAGGGGGCAGCGCCGCTTACCACCAGCTACCACCGCGACCTGCTGGGCCGCATCGACGGGGTGACCGATCCCAATCTCAACCAGTGGACCTATGAATACGATTACCTGCGCCGCACGAAGGTTGTCGACCCCGATCTTGGCACCTGGACCTATACCTATGACGACGCCTCGCGCCTGACCAAGCAGACCGACGCGCGCGGCATAAAGACGGAACTCACCTACGACGAGATCTCGAATGTCACCCGCAAATGCGTGTCGGGTGGCGCGCCGGCCATTCCGGTCGAGGTGACGGGCAACAGCTATCACCTGGCACGCGACTCGTACTTTAACCGCGGGCATCTGACCAGTGCCTGGCGGGGGTTGGGCGCGGTTGGGGCTTCCTGCGCGGTGGACCCCACCACCAAGATCGAGCGCCAGTTCGACCATGATGCGGCGGGCCGCTTGGCCCAAGAGCGCCACTTGGGCGTCAATGGCGCCATCCGCGAGCTGTCCTTCGAATATTACGCCTCCGGAGCATTGCGCCGCAAGGAGATGGCCGATGGGGTGTGGACGGGCGCGCATGTTTATGATGCGGCGGGCCGGCTGAAGAGCCTGTCCGCCGAAGCCGTGGGCGCCGCGGCCTATATCGCGTCGGCCACCTATAACGCGCGTGGCCAGACCGAGGCCATCGCCTATGGCAATGGCGCCGCCACCGCCTTCAGCTATGATGCGGCGCGCGGCTGGTTGAGCCGGGTGCTCACCGTGCAAGGCGGATTGGAACTGATCGATCTTTCCTACACCCGCAACCGCAACGGCCAGATCGCCGCGGTCACCTCGAACACCGGGGAC
>JANPCA010000039.1:0-2078 GCA_031430715.1 Hyphomicrobiales bacterium
GGCGGTCAAGACCCTCGACCAGTTCATCGTCTGGCTCGCCCGCATTTCAGGCGATGCCGCTATGACCATGCAGGCCCGCGGCGGCGTCTATCTGGCGGGCGGCATCGCGCCCTCGATCGTCGAGAAACTGAAGTCTGGCCCGTTCCGCAACATCTTCCAGGAAAAGGGCCGGCTCGCCCATGTCATGCGGCCCATCCCGGTCTACGTCATCGTCGACAAGTTTCCCGCCTTCAAAGGTTGCGCGGCAGCGATTGCAGAGTGAGGTGACACCATGCGCAAGGAAACCGATGTCCTCATTGTCATCGACGTTCAAAATGACTTCTGTCCGGGCGGCGATCTCGCCGTGCCGGGCGGCGATGAAGTGGTGCACATCGTTAACCGCCTCGCTCATGGCTTCAAGCATGTGGTGCTGACCCAGGATTGGCATCCGGCCGGGCATTCTTCTTTTGCCTCAAGCCATCCGGGCAAACCGCCCTTCGAGATGATCGAGATGCCCTATGGCCCGCAGACGCTCTGGCCCGATCACTGCATCCAGAACAGCAATGGCGCGGCGTTCCACAAGGGCCTCGACATTCCGCATGCTGAACTCATCATCCGCAAGGGCTTCCGGAAAGACATCGACAGCTATTCGGCCTTCTTCGAGAACGACCACAGGACGCCGACCGGGCTTGGCGGCTACCTGAAGGAGCGCGGCTTCACCCATGTCACCTGTGTGGGTTTGGCCTTCGATTTCTGCGTGCGCTATTCGGCCGAGGATGCGCGTACACTGGGCTTCGACACCGACGTGATCGAAGCCGCCTGCCGGGCCATCGGCTTGCACGGCTCGGCGGCCGCCACCCGCAAATCCTTCGCAGAACGGAACATTGTGCTCGCATGACACTCGCCTTTGAAGCTGCCAGCCAAATCACCGTCCCTATCGCCGGAAGCGCCCTGCTGTTTCCCGTCAGCCGCATCTTCTGCGTCGGGCGCAATTATGCCGAGCATGTGAAGGAAATGGGCAACGACCTGAGGGGGTCGCCCATCTTCTTCATGAAACCCGCCGATGCCATCGTGCTCAATGGCCGCTTCCCCTATCCATCCGGTTCGAAGGACGTTCACCACGAGATCGAACTTGTTGTGGCATTGGGGCCTGACGCCCGCATATTCGGCTATACCGTGGGCATCGACATGACGCGCCGCGACCTGCAAGCCGAGGCCAAGAAGGGCGGCAAGCCGTGGGAATCCGCCAAGGCCTTCGACCATTCGGCCCCCATTGGCGCCATTGTTCCGTTGACGGATGAATTGGGCAAGGGCGCCATCACGCTCGACGTCAATGGCCAGCGCCGCCAGAGCGCCGATCTCTCCGGCATGATCTGGAACGTGGGCGAGATCATCCGTGAACTGAGGAACCTGTTCGCGCTGAAGCCCGGCGACCTGATCTTCACCGGAACGCCCTCGGGCGTTGGCCCCGTGCAGCGTGGCGACCGCATGCACGGCGCCATTGCCGGCATCGGCAGCATTGACGTCGAGGTGATCTGAGCGCCGTGAACCCGCGCCTCAAGGGCATCGCGCTGATGGCCGCGGCCATCGTGATCTTCGCGCTGCTCGACGGTCTTGCCAAGTATGTGATGCAGACGCTGCCGCCGCCGGTGGCGATTTTCTGCCGCTATGTGATCGCCCTGCTGTTGTCGATGGCACTGATCGAACGGACCCGCCGTCCGGCTCTCATCCTGTCGCGCCATATCGGACTGCAATTCCTCCGTGGACTGACATTGCTGGCGGCGACCGCCTTCAACTTCATGGCCATGACTTATCTGCAGCTGGCGCAGACGGCGGCCATCTCCTTCACGATACCGTTGTGGGTCTGCGCGCTCTCGGTGCCATTGCTTGGCGAAAAAGTAGGATGGCGGCGCTGGCTGGCGGTCATGGTGGGTTTCGTCGGTGTACTGATCATCATGCGTCCAGGCACCATGAGTTTTCACTGGGCGATGTTCCTATCGCTGGGTTCGGCCTTTTCTGGCTCGATCTACAATATCGCCACCCGCAAGGTGGGTGGCCGCGACCGCGCCGAAACGTCGCTGTTCTATGTCGGGCTGTTC
>JANPCA010000040.1:0-2516 GCA_031430715.1 Hyphomicrobiales bacterium
GCGACGGATGACCGCCCTCGTGATCCAGGACCATCCGCACCGCCCGGGCCCGGACTTCAGCTGAAAACTTGTTCGTTATTTTGCTCATAGTGGCTCCACCTTCTCAGGAGTTGGAGCCTCCGGCAATCCCGGGGCGGTTCAATCCCACTCTTCCGAGCGCTTGAAGTGCTGCTTGTTAGGATCGGCCTTCAACTCACTGAGGAGTTGATCCCATTCCTTGCGCACCGGCACCACATCCATGCTGTCGAGTGCGGCAAAATCTGTGGTGTAGAAGCGCGGGCTGAGGACGGTGTCTTCCTGGGCGATCTTCTGTGTGTCGCCCGCTTTCAGTTCGAGTGTTTCGATGGTCATAGCTGCTGCTCCCCCGAGAAGCTGAATTCCAGAAGTTCCATGAATTCGAGATCGCCGGTCATTTTCACCCAGCGCTTTTCAAGCCAACCGGCCCGGGTGATCGTCGCCTTGCGGCGCTCGGTTGTGGTTTCGCCATAGGCTACGCGAATTTCCTTGCCGTGAACCAGAACCTCATCGCCCGGTTCAACGGTGACCCCGCCATCAAGTTCGACATGGGCGCCCAGGCTTTCAAACGTGTTGACCACGTGGACGGTACACATCACATCTTCGCGGCCGGCGGGTGCGAATGGATTGAGCATCAACTGTTACTCCCCTCGGACACGAGAAAGGCATTGAAGAGGGCGGCGTTGGTGTGGCCGAAGGCGTTGAGGCCGATGGCGACGCCCTCGCTGAGGTCGGTCAGCATGAGCTGCCCATTGCTCCAGCGTTCAAGCCGATAGCCCTCGCGCTTATCCTCACGCCTAAGGTAGAAAATGACCACGGCGAGAAGTGCCCAGAACAGGTAGAGCACGATCTGCGCGACGTCGATTTACTGTGTGATGCCTGCGTTCATCTCATTTCTCCCAAGTCACATTCAGCCCGGATATTCCGCCAAACCGAAGCCGGACGGTTGCCGCTCAGCGCGGCGCACGCCCACGCAGACCAAAGGTCCGATGGCGATCAACGTGGCAAACAGAAGCACGATTTCGAAGTGATAGACGAAGATGTAACCGCCACCCGGCCCTTGAAAAGCCTCGCCCAGCACACCGCGCTCGGAGAGCGTTGAGATGCCATCGCGGACCGCACCACTAACGGCAATGGCCACACCGGCCGCGGTGGCCTGCACGCCGCCCCAGGCGCCCAGCGCTATGCCGCTCATGCCGCTCGATGCCAGATCCATGGCCGCTGTCAGCATGCCGACGGCGAACAATCCACCACCAAAGCCGATGATGAGTGCACCGGTTCTAAACAGCGCGACGGATTGCAGCGTCGGCGCGAAGATCACCGCCGCGAATGCCGCGATGCCCGCAAGAACACCAAGCGATGCGATGCGATAGGGATCGCTGCCGCTGCTCAACAGATTGGCGGAAAGCGCAAAGCCAAGCAGCGTACCGCCAGCGAGGATGGCTGTCAGCCATGTCGTCTGCCCGACGCCCATGCCGAACACCTGGCCGCCGAAGGGATCAAGCAGAATGTCCTGCATGCTGAAGGCGGCGGTTCCGAGCCCGACAGCGACGAGCAGGCGCTTCGAGCGCCCGGCCGCTGCAAATCCCCGCCACGCTTCGCGAAAGCTGATGCGCGGCTTGGCCGGATCGGTCAGCGCCGAATTGCGGGGTTCCTGTTGCCACAGCGCAATGCTGTTCAATACAAATGTGATGACGGCCGCGCCCTGGATGATCTGGATCAGATGGACGGGCGTAAAATCCTGCAGCAGGAAACCGAAGATCAGTGCACTGAGCACCATGCCCAGAAGCAGCATGACATAGAGCAGCGCCACGACGCGCGGGCGGGCATGCTCGGGTGCAAGGTCGCTGGCAAGTGCTAGTCCGGCGGTCTGCGTGGTATGAAGGCCGGCACCAACCAGCAGGAATGCCAAGGCGGCACCCGCCTGACCATAGACCACGGGGCCATGGCCTTCGCCCGACAACACCAGCAACGCGAATGGCAGAATGGCAAAGCCGCCGAACTGCATCATGGTGCCGAACCAGATGTAAGGCACTCGGCGCCAGCCGAGCACCGAGCGGTGGGTATCGGACTTGAAGCCGATCAGCGCGCGGAAGGGTGCAAAGACCAGCGGTAGCGACACCATCAGGCCAACAAGCCAGGCCGGCACATTCAATTCGACGATCATCACGCGGTTGAGCGTACCGGTGAGCAGCACCATGGCCATGCCGACCGAGACCTGGAACAGCGACAGGCGCAACAGGCGGCCCAGCGGCAACTCCGCCGTCGCCGCATCGGCAAACGGCAGGAAGCGCGGCCCCAGCATCTGCCAGCCCTTCGCCAGTGTCTGGTTGATCGCCCTCATGAGCGTTTCAGCTCCTGGGCTTGCGAAATATAAAAGCCACTGGAGACGCGGACATTGCGGGCAAGACCCTAATCCTGAAGCTTCGGCTCGCGGGCGACTGCTTTGTAGAGTTGTGCCGTTGCGTGCGGCACGATGGCCGGCGAGCGGTCGCCGCGCG
>JANPCA010000041.1:0-16480 GCA_031430715.1 Hyphomicrobiales bacterium
CGCAGGATGTGACCCGCATGGGCGCGGCACTCGATGATGCCGGCATCGCCTTCGACGTCAATGTGGGTGGCGATGCGGTGCTGGTGGAATATGGCCAGGCCGCCAAGGCGCGCATGCTGCTGGCCCAGAAGGGTCTGCCGCGCAGCGATACCGCCGGATATGAGTTATTCGACAAGCTGGGCTCCTTGGGGCTGACCACTTTCATGCAGCAGGTGACTCGCGTCCGCGCGCTGGAGGGTGAACTGGCGCGCACCATCCAGTTGATCGATGGCATCAAGGCGGCGCGCGTCCACCTCGCCTTGCGCAGCGAAGGCAGTTTCCGCAGCAATGCCGATCGCGCCACCGCCTCGGTCATCATCAGGGCGGATCAGAACGCCGGCGAACATGCGGCCACCGCCATCCGTCATATCGTCGCCGCTGCCATTCCGGGCCTGAGCGCCGAGCAGGTGACGGTCATGGGCGCTGACGGATCCCTGTTGGCTTCCACCGGCGATCCGATTTCGGCGGCGCCCGAAAAGCTCATCGGCCTCGAACGCTCGCTGGCCAGCGATATCGAATCCAAGGTGGCGCGCACCTTGCTGCCCTATCTCGGCGCGGGTCATTTCCGCATCAGCGTCAATGCCAAACTGAATGCCGACCGCCGCCAGATCAGCGAAACGGCCTTCGATCCCAATTCACGCGTCGAACGCTCGGTGCGCACCATCAAGGAAAGCGGCGAGGCGCAGAATGCGTCCGGCGCCGAAGGCGTTTCTGCGGAACAGAATGTTCCCGTCGAGGTGACGCCCAAAGCCAGCGGCGACAATTCGCGCGAAAAGAAGGACCGCAAGGAGGAGCTGACCAATTTCGAGATCAACTCGAAGTCGACATCGACGACATCCGAAGGCTATGGCGTCGACCGCCTGTCGATCGCCGTCGTCGTCAACCGGGTCCAGTTGTTGCGCGGTCTCGGCGACAATCCAACCGAAGATGTTGTCAAGGTCAGGATCGCCGAGATTGAACGGCTGGTCAGCTCTGCCTCGGGTCTCGTCACGGCGCGAGGTGACGCCATCACCATTTCGGCCGTCGATTTCATCGATACGGAAGACGCGCTGACCGCGGTCGAGAGCGAGGGCGTTCTCGGTCTGCTCGGTGGCAACCTGGGTAACTTTATCAACGCGGGCGCTCTCTTGCTTGTGACAATGCTGGTGCTCTTCATCGGCCTCCGCCCGGCCTTGAAGGTCATCTTGAACGATCCCGTCCTGACGTCGTTGGCCGCTTCACGCACCATGGTCGCCGGTAACGCCGAACTCCCGCAACTGGGTTCCGGGAATACGATGCCTCAAATCGGCAATATGGGCGGCGACTCCATGCTCGACAGCCTGGCGCGGGAAGTGTCCAACAGCCCCCGCGAACGGCTCGCCAAAATCGTCGAGCTCGATCCCGATCGCGCCGCCCAGGTTCTCAAGCAATGGCTCAATGCGCCGCCGGGCAGGCCCACGTGATCCCGATGTCGCGCTGGCTGGCGGACCGCGACGCGGCCGCCGCATTCGCTCCGCCTCAGGAAGCGGATGCCATGGATGCGATTGCAGTCCAGCAAGCAGCGCTTGCCCTTGCCTACGAGCGCGGATGCAGTGTTGCAGCGGCGGAAGCCGAGGCACGATTCGACGCCCTCCGCGGCAAGGACAACGAGGCCGCGTCGCGCCGCGAAGATGAGCTTGCCGCGATGTGGGCCCTAAGGTGCAGCGAAACCGTTGCCGCGGAAATCCACACCGCTTTCGCGCAACTGCAATCAGCACTCGAAAACAGGCTTCACGATATCCTGTTGCCATTTCTCGCCGAGGCGGTGCGGCAGCGGTCTGTTCAAGAATTGCTGCGGCTGACCCGGCATGAGATGTCCCGGTTGGATGAGCCGCCACTTGAGATCAGGGCACCGGCCGCGGTTCTCGGTCCTCTTCAGGATGAACTCGTCAGATTGGGTATCACCGCGGTGCTCGCCGAAGACGGCACCGTCACGGTGAGGACCGGGGGCCAGGCAGCTGTCTTCGAAAGCATGGCCAGCCGGTGGATCGAGGCAATAAGCAATGAGTGATGATACCACGGCGCCCAAGGTCGAGATCGTCATCGTCCGGCGGCGCGGCGGTGATGACACGGCCGCCGTCAAGGGCGGTGCCTGGAAGATCGCCTATGCCGACTTCGTCACCGCCATGATGGCCTTCTTTCTCGTCATGTGGCTGATCAATGCCTCGAATGAAGCGACCCGGGCTCAGGTCGCCAGCTACTTCAATCCCATTAAGCTCACCGATAGCTCGACAGGAAACCGCGGCCTAAAAGAGCGCAAGGAAAACAAGACGACCCAAGCGGGCGAAACCCAGGACCCTCCAGCGGAGACCGTACAGAGCAAAGCCGAGGCCCAGAAGGAGGCCGCCTTGTTGGCCGATCCGCAAAAGGCATTGGAAATAATTGCCTCGGAAGCTGCGGGCCATTCGGCCGCACCGAGTGCAGATGTTGGGTCCGGGACAGCGGCATCTTCCGGCATGGCCGACCCCTTCGATCCCCGCTCTTGGGAGGCTGTACCCGAACACGTGCGGTCCGAGGTGACAGGCCCGGCCGCGCAGCCGGAAAAAACTCCCGAATTGAAACCCGCCGAACAGCCAGCTGAATCAAAAATTGAGAAAACTCCCGTAGTGCCTGAAGCAGAACAGAAGCCAGTGACCAAGATCGAGGAGTCGTCACCCCCCATTCCGGAAGTGGAAAAATCGGAAACGAATGCCAGGGAAGCACAGCAGATTGCAGGTGAAATTGCCGCCAAGCTGGGCACCGGCCTCGATGATCTCCCGGCCTCCATTGATGTGAAAGTATCGAGTGAAGGCATCCTCATCAGCCTCACGGACAAGCATGTCTTCGGCATGTTCAAGACCGGATCGGCGGAGCCCGAGCCGCGGATGCTGGCCCTGGTCGATGCCGTCGCCGCAAGCCTGGCCACGCACCAGGGCTACATCGTGGTGCGAGGCCACACCGATTCGCGGCCCTACAAGAACAAGAAATACGACAACTGGCAGCTCTCGACGGCCCGCGCCCATCTTGCACAATATATGCTCGTCCGCAGCGGACTCGACGGCAAGCGGATCCGCCGCATCGAGGGCATGGCCGACCGTGAGCCCCGGCTTCCCGATGATCCGCAGGCGCCTGAAAACCGCCGCATCGAGATCCTGCTGGGACGCGAAAGCCCATGAGGCGCCTCAAACGCATCGCGGTTGCCGCCGCCACTCTTCTGGCCGCCGCCGTTCCTGGTGCCGGAGAAGAGGCCCCTACGTCTCCGCCGCTCATCATCGCTGAAATCCGCACCCTGTTCAGCCTTCAGGATGCCGCGGCCAATGGCAGCAGCGAGGCCGTTGAACTTCAACGCCAGTTGTTGTCACAGATCAAGCAGCGCCAGCCGCAGGATATCAAGGATCTGCAGCCAAATGCCGCAACGGCGGCGATGATCGCGGGCTACGTCTTGAGTGGCGGACAGCCCGGCCTCGCGGAGCAATTTGCCACGGCGGAGGGGCTCGGCGGGCACAGCAGGAAACTCCTCCTGGGTTCCGCGCACTATATGCGCGGTGAGCGCGATGCGGCCATCGAACAGCTGAAAACCATCGAGCCTGTCCTTCTGCCCATGCGGATCGGCGGACGCGTCGCACTGGTAAAGGCCATGCTGACTGTTGCGGATGCCAGCGAAAGGGAACGTCTTCTGGCAATCGCCATCGCCTTGATGCCGGGAACCCTCGTTGAGGAATCAGCATTGCGCCGCTCGGCCACATCGCAGGCCGAGTTGGGCAACGCCGGCCTGTTCTGGAACCGCACCGAGCGCTATCTGCGGCGCTTTCCCCACTCGCTCTATGCGCCGGAATTCATGGCCCAGGCGGTGAGCCGGGTTGTGGGCTTCGAGGCGGCCGGGAAACCCGCCGGATTGCCGCGCTTCGATTTGGCATTGGCCATGCTCTCCCTATCGCAACGCCGCACCATCTATCTGCAATTGGCCCGTGAGGCGGCGGCAGTCAATCTTGGACCGCTCACGCAATTCGCCGCCTTCCGCCTGCGCCGGCTCGCCACTGAAGGCAGCGTTGAGATGCTTCAAGCCCACCTCTACGGCTCCCTCCACGACGTCACCGGCCCGCACTATGAGGAGATCGTGCGGCGGCTTGAGAGTGTCGATGGCTCAAGACTGGCTGACAACGACAGACGGCTTCTGCAAGCGGCCCTGTCCATTGCCCGGCAAATCCGCGCTCCCGGCGGAATGGCGGAAGACGTCACCGATGAAATAGGCAATACCGCCCTCCAGACTCCCGAGCTTTCGGCACTCATCGCAAGGGCAAAATCCGCCATCGCTAGCGCCGGCAAGGCGCTGGAGCAGGGATCGCAATGATTGACCACAAGCTTGCCGTCGATGGCCTTGCACCGCAGCGGCCGGCGCGGCGCGCAACTGCTCCTGCATTTCAATCGGCCGTGCCTCCTGCGGGAAACTTTGCGCCCCTCATGGAAGCCGGACCGGCACAACGGCTTTCGGCCAATGATGATGCCCGCGATGCGGCAGAGGAGGCGCGCACCGACGAAACCGAGGAGGACAATCACGCCATTCAGTCTGGATCAATGCTGCCATCCGATTTTCGGCTGTTCCTGCAGTTGCAAGGCCCAAGATCGGCCGGTGAGGACACGGCCGACTTCCAGTCTGGCACTGCCGGCTCTCAGCATGCCCACAGGAGCGTGCAGAATGATGCGATCCGCATTCCGGAAAAGCCAACACCGGGTTCCGATCAAGTAACGGCGGGCACCACGCATTCGTCACCCTTCCTGGTGGACAGTACCGGTCAGAGCAAGAAAATAAACTCAACAAACGATATCGAATTCCAATCGCTACAATCAGACGCCTGCTCGCCGCATCAAGAGCCGGAGTCGCGGATCAACGAGCCGGACCTCTCCGATGGCAAGTCAAGCAAGGATGGGCGAGGCGAAGGAAGGGCTCACGCCGGCGAGGAAAGAACAACTGAGGCTGCCAAAATCTCCGGCATGCCGCCCGGCTTTGAACGGCCGCCGCCGGCTTCTCCGGCGCGGCAAATTCTGACGGCCCTTGCCGCCCCCGTGGCGGAACTCATGGCTATGCCTCAGCCGCCCGGCGCAGCAGGATGTGCCCAGCAGTTGCAGATCGTCCTGCACCCCGGCCATCTCGGCGCTATCAATGTGATTCTCCGCCTTGACGGCAAGCGCCTGTCGGTCACCATCGAGGCCGAGGAGCGGGAAACCGCCGGCGTCCTGCGCCGCGACAAGACTGTGCTGGTTGCCCTGCTCCACGGGGTGGCGCAGGGCGCCGCTGCTGTGACCGTTACAGTGCGCGACGCCGGCTTGACCGGCCGCGGTCAGCAACCGGATGACTGGAGCGGCGGGTTCTCCGGCAACGCCGGAACCTCCGGCCAGGACCGCGAAAGCGGGTCAATTCCGGACAAGGCACGAGGCGCAAGAACGGGGCGGCAGGAGGAGCCCATCCATGACAAATCTACGCCGTCCGGCCGCCTGCGCCGCGGCATTGTGGTTATTTAGTTCGATCGCTTCGCATGCTGCCGCAGCCATATCCGTTTGCGAGCGGGAAATGTTGGACGCCGCCCAGGCCCAGGACGTCCCCCTTGGCGTTCTCTACGCCGTCGGCATGACCGAAAGCGGCCGCAAGGGATCCCTTCATCCCTATGCGCTCAACATCGAGGGCCGCACGGTCTTTGCCGCGTCCGAGGCCGAGGCACTGGCTGTCTTCGCCGATGCCCGGAAGTCCGGCGCGAAACTCATCGATCTCGGCTGCATGCAGATCAATCACCACTATCACGGTGGCAAATTCAAATCGGCCGCAGCCATGCTCGATCCGGCCCTCAATATTCAGTACGCGGCGCGCTTCCTGCGGGAGCTGCGCGCCAGGGAGGGAAGCTGGACCATGGCCGTGGCGCGCTATCATGCCGGACCCAACAACAACCCGGCCCAGAAGCGCTATATCTGCGCTGTGATCCGCAATCTGGTGGCGAGCGGCTTTGGCAACTGGACAAACGGGTCGCGGGCCTTCTGCAAGTAACCGTCTTCAGTCCGGCACAAGCTCGCGGCGCGACACTACAGCTTAACTTGAATTCCGAAGGGTGGCGGCGATGAGTCTCTATGGTATCATGCGGACTAGTGTATCGGGCATGAACGCGCAAGCGAACCGCCTGTCCACGGTCGCCGAGAATGTCGCCAACGTGAATACCACCGGTTACAAGCACGGCTCGTGCGAGTTCTCGACACTCCTTCTGTCGAATTGCCCCGGCGACTACGAATCGGGCTCGGTCATGACCGATGTCCGCAACCACATCTCAAGTCAGGGCAGTATTCTCAATACCGCGTCGGTCACCGATCTCGCGGTCGGCGGCGATGGATTCTTCGCCGTCTCGGATGATGACGGGACACCCTACCTGACCAGGGCCGGATCATTCGTTCCCAATGGTGACGGCGATCTCGTGAACGCGGCGGGCTTCCGCCTGATGGGCTACCGGCTCGATCCGGACCAGCCCAACATCACGGTGAATGGCTTCACCAATCTCACCCCCGTCAATTTCGAGGATCTGGCGTTGTCGGCGGCACCGTCGACGTCCGGTTCCTTCCTCGCCAACTTGCCTGCCGGGGCAACGGCCATTGCCGGCGCCGATCTCCCGTCACTCAATCTTGCGGGATCGCAATATACCGCGAAGTCCTCGCTCATCACCTATGACAACTTGGGCGGCGAAGTTCTGCTCGACGTCTATTTCAGCAAGACGGGCGACAATGCCTGGGAAGTGGCCGTGTTCAGCGCGGACGATGCCGCGGCGGGCGGTGGTTTTCCCTATGCATCGGGACCGGTGTCCACCGCGGCTCTGAGTTTTGACTCTGTGACCGGAGGCCTCGCGGTGGGCAGTGCGTCGTCGATCGATATTGCCATTCCCGGCGGCCAGAACTTCGCGCTCGACTTGAGTGATATGTCACAGCTCTCGACAAGTTATGTCGTGTTGTCGGCGGAGGCCAACGGCAATGCGCCAAGCGGTGCCGAATTGATCGACATCGGCCGCGACGGCCTGGTCTATGCCACCTATGGCAATGGCACGCGCGTTCCTGTCTTTCGCATTCCGCTCGCCCATGTAACGAGCCCCGACATGCTGACGCCGCTGGCGGGCAACGTCTACACCGCGTCGGTTGATTCTGGCGACGTCGAGATTGGTTTCGCCCAGGAGGGGCAACTGGGCAGCATTATTTCCGGCGCACTCGAACAATCGACCGTCGATCTGGCCAGCGAACTGACGTCGATGATCGATGCCCAGAGGAGCTACACCGCGAACTCCAAGGTCTTCCAGACCGGCTCCGAGCTGATGGATGTGCTCGTCAACCTGAAGCGCTGACCTCTGAAGGATCGAGCACGGAACCAAGTAAATGGCCACCCTCTCATCGGCATTGAATTACGCGCTGTCGGGCCTCTCGGTATCGGGGGCGCAGTCGGCCCTGCTGTCGCGCAATGTCAGCTTCGCCGGCGAGGAGAACTACAGCCGGCGCACCGCCGAAATCATCACGTTGCCGGGAGGCTCGGCATCAATCGGCGGCTATGGCCGCAGCATGGACAAGCTTCTGCTTGACAAGCTGCTTGAGGCGGCGGGGTCTGCCGCCGGCCGCCAGGTGGTCTTCGACGCGCTATCGCGGCTTGGGGCCACGGTTGGCGATCCGCAGGATGATGGGTCGCTGGCGGCCATGATCGGCAATCTGCAGCAGGGCCTCCGCACCTTCGAGGCCGACCCGGCCAACAATGCCCTGGGCGCAAGCGCCATCGAGGCGGCTCGGGCGCTTGCGGACAAGCTCAATCAAATGTCGGGCGAGATTGTCGCCGTCCGCGAGGAGGCCGACAAGGCGATGGCCGCCTCGGTCGAGCGCATCAATACGCTGCTCGGTCAGTTCAAGGTCGTGAATGACGCCGTGGTGCGCGGCAGCGGCACCGCGGCCGATCTGGGCGACAGCCTCGACCAGCGCGACAGCATTTTGAAGATGCTGTCCGAGGAAGTCGGCATCAGGGTCGTGACGCGGCCCAACAACGACATTTCGATCTATGCCGAAGGCGGCGCCGTGCTCTTCGAGGGCAGCCCGCGCAGCGTCACCTTTGCCACGACGGCGAATCTGCTGAATGGCGGTGCCGGCAATGCCGTGTTTGTCGACGGCGTTCCGGTCACCGGCCCCGCCGCCGCCATGCCGGTGACCAGCGGCAAGCTGGCGGCCCTTGCAACGGTGCGCGACGAGACGGCCGTGCTGCTGCAAAGGCAGGCGGATGAGGCGGCAGCGGTGCTGATCCGTAACTTCTCGGAATCCGATCAGGGTGGCCCGCCAGCCGGCCCCGATGTGGCAGGCCTTTTCATCGACAGCAGCGGTGGGCCGCTGCCCCTGCCGGGCCAGACCCCGCCCGGCCTCGCCTCGCGTCTCGCCATCAATCCCCTCGGCGATCCGGCAGCGGGCGGAAACCCGATGTTGCTGCGCGACGGCGGTTTCGGCGGCAGCTCCTATGTCTATAACAGCACCGGTGCGTCATCTTTCCAGGAGCGCATCACCGGGCTGGCGCAATCCTTCGATGTGACAGTGAGTTTCGATCCGGCCGCCGGACTTGGGTCCACGGCCAGCTTGAAGAGTTTCAGCATCCAGTCCGCATCCTGGGTCGAAGCGCAACGCCAGGGCGCCCAGCAGGCGGCCGAGAGTGCGGGCGCCATGAAGGCCCGCGCCGGCGAGTCGCTGCTGCGCGTCACGGGTGTCAACATCGATCAGGAGATGGCGGCCCTCCTCGATCTCGAAAAGACCTATCAGGCCTCATCGAAGATCATTTCGGTGATTGACGCGATGCTGGCGTCGCTGCTCGACGCGGTGCGCTGACATGCTAAGCGTCTACGCCATTCCATCGCTGCTGTTGTCCGCCATTCCGAGGACATCGATGGCCGTCAGCCAGGCGGAACTGGCGAGAGCCCAGGTGGAAGTGCAAACCGGGCGCCATTACGACATGGGCCTCACGCTTGGCGCCGCAACGGGAACGGCAATCGGCCTTCGCCTGCAGCTGTCCGAATTGGAGCAGACCTCGGACATTGCGGAGCAGGCCGGCATTCGCGCCGGCGTGACGCAGTCTGCATTGCAGGGTCTTTCGCAGCTTGCCACCGATTTCATCGCCATGCTGACGGGTGCCCGTGGCGCCGTCCTCGGCCAGCCGCTTGCACGGGACGCGGCACAATCGGCTTTCGAGAGTTTTGCCAGCATGATGAACGTGACCTTTGCCGGGCAACACCTCTTCGGCGGATTGAACAGCGATACGCCGCCCATCAACAGCTACGAGGGAAGCACTGGAGCCGCCGCCGTATCGGCCGCCTTTTTCGCCCAGTTTGGAGTGGCCCAATCCGATCCAGATGTCGCGGCCATTACCGGACCGGACATGCAGGCCTTTCTCGACGGACCTTTCGCCGATCTATTCAGCCAGGCAGGCTGGGCGGCCAATTGGTCGCAAGCCTCCGGCAGCAATCCGCTCAGCCGCATCAGCCCGACGCAACAGGTTGACGCCTCCACCAACGCCAACGCCGGCTTCGCATCGAAACTGGCCCAGGCCTTCACCATGATCATGGCCCTTGGCGAAGGCAACCTCAATCAATCGGCCTTCGAGGCGGCCGTCGACACGGCGCTCGCGCTGGTGGGTGATGCCCAGCTTGAACTTGGCAACGAGCAATCGCGCATCGGCATCGCCCAGCAGCGGATTTCCGCGGGCGTGGAAGCAGCACACAGCCGCGGCTTCAACGTGACAAGAGCCATCCAGGCACTTGAGTCCGTCGACCCCTATGAGGCCGCGGCGCGCGTCAACACTCTCATGACGCAGCTCGAGGCGTCATACGCTCTCACCGGCCGGATCAGCAGGATGAGCCTGCTGTCCTATATTTAACGGCCTCACCCGGCATCAAGACTGGCGAACTGAACCCATGTACCAATCCCTCTATTCCGAAATGGCGGCCGAAACGGCGGAGAGCATCCGCGACAACGAGCGCGCCGCCTTCGAACGCTCCATCGGCCTGCTCGAACTCGCCAAAACCAGGGGCCGCGGCTCGCGCGAGTCGGTCGAGGCCCTGCTCTTCGTGAGCCGCCTGTGGGGCATTCTGCTCGAGGATCTGACCGCCGAGGGCAACGATCTTCCCGATGCGCTGAAGGCCAGCCTGATTTCCATCGGCATCTGGATTTTGCGGCGTGCCGAAGACATCCGGCAGGGCCGGGTGGAGGACTTCTCCTCGCTCATCGACGTGTCGCGGACCATCAAGACCGGATTGGAGAGGCGTTAGATGCTGGTACATCTGAAGCGTGGCGAAAAGCTCTATGTGAACGGCGCCGTGCTGCGCGTCGACCGGCGAACGTCGCTCGAGTTCCTGAATGACGTAAGCTTCCTGCTCGAAAACCATGTCATGCAGGCGGAAGAGGCAAGTACCCCGCTGCGCCAGCTCTATTTTGTCGTCCAGACCATGCTGATGGATCCGGTGAACGCGGGGATAACGGCCGAGCTCTACAAGCATCTCACGCACCGCGTCCGCCAAGCCATGAAGAACCAGACTATTCATGAGCTCCTTGGTGCCGCCGATCTCAGGGTTCTGGACGGCCGGTTTTTCGAGGCGCTGAAACTGATCAGAAGCGCCTTCACGGTCGAGGCGGAATTGCTTGCCGCCGATCCGGACCGGAAAGTGGAGGCCGCATGATGATTGTATCTCAAGCTGACACGTCCTTGTCATCCAACCGTTCGGGCGGCGCCGATCAGGCCAAGGCCGATCTCGACTATAATTCTTTCCTGAAACTGCTGATTGCCACCATGCAGAACCAGGACCCGACCAAGCCGAACGACCCGGCGGAGACCTTGTCGCAGCTCGCGGCCTTTTCATCCGTCGAACAGAATATCAAGTTAAACAGCAAACTCGACACCTTGCTGGCCGTCTCGGCGGCGGGTCAGGCGGCGTCCTTGATCGGGCGCACCGTGACCAGCGCCGACGGATCGGTCTCCGGCATCGCTGTGAGCGTCGAACTGGGCTCAGGCGGGCCCGTCGCCATTCTTGAGAGTGGCGCGCGCCTGGGCTTGAGCGGCGGAACGCGGATCAGCTGACATGAACGAAGCCGATGCCATGACACTCGTGCAGAACGCCATCTGGTCGGTGATCGTCGGATCTGGGCCAGCCGTGGCGGCTGCGACCATCGTCGGCGTCGTCATCGCCCTCATTCAGGCGCTCACCCAGGTGCAAGAGGCGACACTGACCTTTGTGCCGAAGATTCTGGCGGTCTTTGCAGCCATGCTGCTGCTGGCGCCCATTGCGGCGTCGCAGTTGATGACCTTCACCGAGGAAGTCTACGCCCGCATCGCCACCGGGTTCTGAGACGGCGGCTCCAATCCGGCGCAAGGCGGGTCCGGCACGCCTCATGATGGAAGGCAGGTGCTGACGATGGCAGAGGCGTTACAATCCAAGGAACTTGACCCGGCACGGACGGGCAATCGCGACATTGGCTTTGCCATCGCCATCGTCCTGGTGCTCATCGTTCTGTTCCTTCCGGTCCCGGCCTTCCTGCTCGATCTTGGCCTGGCGCTGTCGATCTCTCTTTCGGTATTGATTCTCATGGTGTCGCTGTGGATTCAGCGGCCGCTCGATTTTTCCGCCTTTCCAACCGTCCTGCTGATCGCCACGATGCTCCGTCTGGCCTTGAATGTGGCGACGACGCGGCTGATCCTGTCCCATGGCCATGAGGGTCATACGGCGGCGGGCCATGTCGTCGGCGGCTTCGCCAGTCTCGTCATGGGCGGCGACTTCGTCATCGGTGTGATTGTCTTCCTGATCCTGATCACCATCAATTTCCTGGTGATCACCAAGGGCGCGTCACACATCGCCGAAGTCGGAGCGCGGTTCACGCTTGATGCCATACCCGGCAAGCAGATGGCCATCGATGCCGATCTCTCGGCGGGCTTGATCGACGACAAGCAGGCCCGTCTCCGCCGTCTCGAACTCGAACAGGAAAGCTCCTTCTTCGGTTCGATGGATGGCGCATCGAAATTCGTCCGCGGCGATGCCATCGCCGGCATCATCATCACCGCTGTGAATGTGTTCGGCGGCATTGTCATCGGCATGTTCCGCCATGGCATGAGTTTCCAGGAGTCGGCCGACGTCTATACCAAGCTGTCGGTTGGCGATGGTTTGGTCACTCAGATTCCCGCCCTCATCGTCTCCTTGGCCGCGGGCCTTCTCGTGTCGAAGGGCGGCAACCGGGGTGCTGCCCAGGAAGCGGTCTTCCGCCAGCTCGGAGCCTACCCCCGCGCGCTGTCGGTGGCCGCTTTGCTGGCCGGCGCGCTGGCCTTGATTCCCGGCCTGCCTTTCCTGCCATTCGCGGTGCTCTCCGCCACCATGGTGGGGGTTGCGGCAACGATCCTGCGCCAGCAGGCCGAGACCGTCCGGGCGGTGGAGAGCAAGTCGCGCCAGGCTGAATCGCTGAAGGAAGACGAGGAGCGCAATTCGGTGAAGGAACTGCTCCGCACCTCCGAAATCGAGCTCCGTCTCGGCCGTCAGATATCGGGTACAATGCTCGTCGCCCATGGCGAACTGGCCCACCGGGTTGCCAAGATGCGCCGCCGCTTCGCCCAGGAATATGGCTTCGTCATTCCAGAGATCCGCTTGAGCGACGATCTGATGATTCAGCCGAAGTCCTACAGCATCCGCATCCATGGCACGGTTGCCGCCGCCTTCGAATTGCGCATGGGCGAGGTACTGGTCATCCCCGGCAGCCGTCCCCGCCCAGAATTGCCGGGCGACGATATCCGGGAGCCTGCCTTCGGCATGGAGGCCCAATGGTTTCCGGAACTGTTTTCCGCCGAACTGCGCGGGCAAGGCTATCAGCCGGTCGACTGCATGTCGGTGATGCTCACCCATTTGTCCGAAGTGGTGCGCAACAATCTCGGGCACCTCTTGTCCTACAAGGACTTGCGGGCCCTGACCGACCGCTTCGATCCGGAATACAAGCGCCTGTTGGATGAGACATGTCCTTCGCTCCTGTCCTTCTCCGGCCTGCAGGCCATTCTCAAACTCTTGTTGGGCGAGCGCGTGTCGATCCGCAATCTGCATCTCATTCTGGAGGCCATCGCCGAGGTGGCGCCGCATGTGAGGAAGCCCGAGGCGATCGTCGAACACGTGCGGCTCAGGCTGGCACAGCAGATCTGCGGCGATCTCGGCCAGGAAGGCGTGTTGCGCGTGGTCCGGCTCGGCAACCGCTGGGACATTTCCTTCCTGCAGAGCCTCAAGCGCGACGCGAAAGGCGAAGTCATCGAGTTCGATATCGATCCGCGCCTCATCGAGCAATTCGCCAACGAGATGAGCAAGTCGGTGAAGAGTTTCATGGACCGCGGCGATCAGTTTGCCCTGGTTACGGCGCCCGAGGCCCGCCCCTATGTGCGCATGATCGTCGACCGGCTGTTCCCCAATCTGCCGGTCCTGTCACATATCGAAATCTCGCGCGGCATCCGCATCGAGGTCATTGGTTCGGTGTCGTGAGCCCCAGCCTCGAGGCAGCAGGCTTTGCCATGTTTCTCATCTTCTGCAGAATAGGCGGCTGCGTCCTCTTAGCACCGGGCCTCTCGAGCGCCCGCATCCCCATGCAGATCCGCTTGTTCGTCGCCATGGCATTGAGCCTGGCTCTGGCCCCATTGCTGTTCGATACCGTGCAGAATGGCGCCGCCGCCATTGCTATGGCGCAGCGGCCCTTGCTGATCGGCCGGGAATTATTCATCGGCCTGTTCATTGGGCTGATCGGACGTTTCTTCCTTCTGTCGCTTCAATTCGCGGCAACTTTGATTTCCAATCTCATTGGCCTGGCGGGAATCCCGGGCATTCCGATGGAGGAAGCGGAATCAGGCTCGGCACTCGCCACCTTTGCCTCGACCGCCGCCGTCATGGTCATGCTGAACCTGGGCCTCCACATCGAGATGATCGGCGCCATCGTCGATTCCTATGCTGCGATGCCGCTGGAGCTAGGCTTGCAGCCCGATTGGTTTCTGCACAATACGGCCGATGCCTTGAGTGAAACATCTTATTTGGCTTTGCGGCTTTCGGCACCCTTCGTCGCCTACGGCATCGTCGTGAACGTCGCTATCGGACTGGCCAACCGCTTCGCGCCGCACATCTCGATCTATCATGCGGCGGCGGGCGCGGTCATGCTGGGGGGCTTTATGTTGCTCTACTTGCTTGCGGGGGATTGGCTTGCGGCATTCCTGAACGCCTATCAGGCCTGGTTATTGCGGGGTGGATTCTGATGGCCGGATTCGTCAGGCTGCTCAGATTGCAGAAGGCCTTTGCCGCGCGGAAGAAAGCCCTTGAGCTCCGCCTTCTCCGGTTGGAACGGTTTAGGCAATCGCACGAGGACGCGGTGATCGAGATCAGTCAATCCCTCGCTTCGCCATTGATTGCGGCACTGCCGCTGTTCGTGGCTTCGGTGCGGCGGCTCAAGCAACTCGAAGGGGAAATTGCCCAGATCGATCATGACATCACGGAGCTTCGGGGCAAATTGATCGAGAGCCACGCACGCTCCAAGCTCAGTGGCATTACCGCCCGCCAGCGTAGCGCCGCCTGGGAGGGCGCCCGCGAGGCGAGTGGCATGCTTGAGATAGTTACGGGTTTCGGCCGGTCCAGCCTGCCGCAAGACAGCGGTGATTGAATTGACGGATTCTATGGAGCGAACAGCATGGCCGTCACGATCCCATCCGATCTCATCGCCGATGTCATGCGTGTCGCCGACCCGGCGCGGCTGCTTGCGGTCTCCAGGAAACTGGGGGGAGCGGCCCAGACGGCGGCTGCCTCCCTGCCGGAGTTTTCCAACACGCTGGATCGCCTGAATTGGCCCGTCAAGACAGAGACACCGGACAAGGCGGAGGCGGCTTACAGATCCTTTGAACAGATGATGCTGCGCAACGTCTTCGAGTCGATTTTGCCGAAGGCTGACTCAGGCACCTACGGGGGTGGCAATTCCTCCGGCATCTGGAGGTCGATGACCGCCGATCACCTGGCGTCCGCCTACGCGCAATCGGGCGGGGTGGGTATCGCCCAATCCCTCGCGCGGACTGAACCCGCGGGCCAGCGCGAGCCGGTCATGCTACAAGACCAGTGGCCCTATTTCTCGGCTGCTGAGATACGCGGTTTCACGGGCTGACACCGTGCTATCACAGATCACCACCATGTCACATGCTTCGGCCTCCCTGCAACGGACCCTCGCGGCCCTTGTGTTGGTGATCGAGGAAGAGAATACCCTGTTGTCGCGCTACGATGTGGCGCAACACGATACATTCACCCACCGGAAGAACCAGGCCTTGCGCGAATTGATGGCGGCGCAGCGCATCCATCCGGGTGTGGCGGGGTGCGGGGATTGCCAGCCCCTGTTGGCACAGTTGAAGGCGGGCCTGCTCACCAACGCGAGATTGCTGCAGCTTAACATCCAGGCCGTCAGTGCGATGTCCGACATCATCATAGGTGCCATGCGGGAGGCCGATTCCGATGGCACCTACGCCCGCGCGGAAATGCGTAACCGGAGATAGGCGGGAGTGTTGAAGCTGGTCTTCCTCGGCGTTTGGGTGATCCTGGTCACCGCGGCAGCGACCTATGCTTCGGCACGTTTCCAGAACATGCCCAAGGCATCCGCAGAAGATGACGCCAAGAGTCACGGCACCGAGGAGATCAAGACCGAAATGACCAGCGTTCCGATGATCCGCGGCGGCGAGATCATCGGCTATGTCATCATCCAGCTTTCCTTTCAGGCCGACAGGGTCAAGCTTGAGGCGTTGAAGCTGGAACCGGCACCCTATCTGATCGATGCGGCCTTCAGAGTTATCTTCGCGAGCACCGATGTCGATTTCAGGCGGCTGCGGGGAAGCGATCTCGACCGGTTGACGTCTTCGATTGCCGCCGAGGCCAATTCACGCATCGGCGATGCGCTGGTGACGGACGTTCTTCTTCAGCAATTGAACTTCGTGAGCAAGGAGGACATCCGCACCAACTGGATCGGCAATGGCAAAGGCTGACGCGGGCGGGACGCCTCTGGCCGCAGGGTGCGCCGCCGATGCCGCATGGTTGTCCGACCTGACCTTGCGCGGCAGCCAGCAGAACGGCGGCAATGACAGCGAAGCCGCGATCATGCGTCTTGCCGCCCACCCCGAATTGCTGCATCGCTTTCTCAATGAAGACCTGGGACCGGTAAAGCCGCCTACGGTCAACTTGGCTAGCCTTCAGGTCTTCCTGGGCGTTGACAGCGGCGCATTTCAAATTGAGATCGGCGATCAATTGATGCCGCGGTCCTACGCTTATCATCGTCCGGCTTCGAACGGCGATCGGGCGAGCAGCCTCGCGCCGCTGGCGTTCCGCCCGACGGACGAAGACACGCGCCTGGCGATCAGTGCCGAAGGAACGGTAAC
>JANPCA010000042.1:0-2938 GCA_031430715.1 Hyphomicrobiales bacterium
GTGCGTCATGATGAAGACGAGGCTTGCCGGCGGCGCATCGGACAGCAGGCCAAGCGGATCGGCGGGCGCGATGGTGGTGACATTGCGCGGCGATGCGCCGGGAAAGGCCGAGGCGCGTGGATCAATCCAGATGACGTCGAAGGCGAAAGGCGCCAGGGCCAGTACCAGGGCGCGGCCGACGTGGCCGGCGCCGAAGAGATAGACGCTGCGGCGTAGCTCCTTTTCACCAGCCATGCGCTCGCGGATGGCGGCAATCGACGAGCGGTCGAAACATTCGGTGAGGAGATCGACGCGGCCGCCGCAGCATTGGCCGAGTTCCGGTCCAAGCGCGTGGCTGGTGCGGCGCGAGCCCGGACCCTTGGCCAACATGGCTTGAGCCGTGGCGATGGCACGCCATTCAAGAGCGCCGCCGCCGATGGTGCCGTGATAACCGTCCGCCGTCACCACCATTTGGGCGCCTTCATCGCGCGGGGCGGAGCCAAGCGTTGCCACCACCGAGACGAGCGCGCAGCGCCCGTCCCGTTCCAGCGCGCCAAGTATTTGGCTCCATAGCGTCATGCGCCCATTCCCTTCACGGCCATCAATATGGCCTCAGGAGTGGCGGGCGCGTCAAGCGCTGGAATCTGGCCGGGACTGAGGCTGGCGATGGCGTCGAAAATCGCCGTCCACACGGCGATGCCGAGCATCAGCGGCGGCTCGCCCACCGCCTTGGAGCGGTAGATGGTGTCTTCCTGGCTGCCTTTCGATTCGTAAAGCTTGACGCGGAAATCGGCCGGCACATCGGAGGCGCAGGGAATCTTGTAGGTCGACGGCGCGTGGGTGCGCAGCCTTCCTTCGTTGTCGAAAACCAGTTCCTCGGTGGTGAGCCAGCCCATGCCCTGCACGAAGCCGCCTTCGATCTGGCCCATGTCGATTGCCGGATTGAGCGACCGGCCCACGTCATGAATGATGTCGGCGCGATCGGTGCGCATTTCGCCGGTCAAGGTGTCGATGGTGACTTCGGCGCAGGCCGCGCCATAGGCAAAGTAAAAGAACGGCCGGCCCTTGGCTTTGGCGCGGTCCCATTGCACCTTGGGCGTCGCATAGAAGCCGGTGGAAGACAGCGAGACGCGGGCCTGGTGCGCCTTGGCGGCCAGCGAGGCAAAGCCGATGCTGCGATTGCCCGCGGTGACCTGGCCATTCTCGAAGCGGATGCGCGATGCCGGAACCTGCCAGTCGGCGGCGATCACATCGGTCATGCGCTGGCGGATGACAAAGGCGGCCTGTTTGGCCGCCATGCCATTCATGTCGGCACCCGAGGAGGCGGCGGTGGGCGAGGTGTTCGGCACCTTGCCGGTCGTGGTGGCGGTGATACGCACGGTGGACGCCTCGATGCCGAGTTCCTCGGCCACCACTTGCGCCACCTTGATATAGAGCCCCTGCCCCATCTCGGTGCCGCCATGGTTTAGATGCACCGAGCCATCGGTATAGACATGCACCAGGGCGCCCGCCTGGTTCAGATGGGTAAGCGTGAAGGAGATGCCGAATTTCACCGGCGTGAGCGAGATGCCTTTCCTCAGCACCGTGTTCTTGGCATTGAAGGCGGCGATGTCCTTGCGGCGGGCGCGGTAGTTCGAGGATGTCTCAAGCTGCTCGATGATGTCGAGCGCGATGTTGTCCTCGACCTTCATGCCATAGGGTGTTACGTCCCGGCCCTCCGTGTACAGATTGATCTTTCGCACGTCGAGCGGATCGAGACGGCTGCGGATCGCCACCGCCTCCATCAGGCGCTCGGCGAAGATCATGCCCTGGGGCCCGCCGAAGCCGCGGAAGGCGGTGTTGGACACAGTGTTGGTTTTCAGCCGCCGCGAGGCGATGCGCGCCGCCGGGTAGTAGTAAGTGTTATCGGCATGGAACATCGCCCGGTCGCAGATGGCGTTGCTCAAATCGGCCGAGTAGCCGCAGCGCGCCAGGAATTCGACATCGACGGCCGTGACGCGGCCCTTGGCATCGTAGCCCGCCGCATAGCCGATGCGGAAATCATGGCGCTTGCCCGTCATGATCATGTCCTCGTCGCGGTCGAGGCGGCATTTGGCGGGACGGCCCGTCACATGCGCGGCGAGGGCGGCGAGGCAGGCCCATTGCGCCGCCTGGCTCTCCTTGCCGCCGAAAGCCCCGCCCATGCGGCGGCATTCGCTGGTGACTAGCGCGTCCGGCAGTTTCAGCATCCTGGCGATCAAATGCTGCAGCTCGGTCGGATGCTGGGTCGAGGAATGAATTGTGATGCCGCCGAACTCCTCCGGCAGTGCCAGACTTACCTGGCCTTCCAGATAGAAATGCTCCTGACCGCCAATGCGGAAACTTTCCGAGACCGTGCTCTTCGACTTTGCCAGCGCCTTCGCAGCATCGCGACGAAGAAAGGCATAGGGCTCGCCGACGTCACGCGTCTGCATCGCCATGGCATCGTCGACGCTGACGGCGGGCTTCGCCTTATCGATCTCAATTCGCGCCAGGCGTGCCGCGCGCCGTGCCGCTTCGCGCGTTTCGGCGACGACGGCGAAGAGCACCTGGCCATGGAACTGAATGGACCGATTAGCGATGATCGCATCGTCGAGGGCGCCACGCGCCGGGCTGCAATCGTTGACACCCGGAATGTCCCTGGCGGTCAGAACCGCGATCACGCCGGGGGCGGCCCGCACCTGATCGAGATCGAGCAGCGTGACGCTGCCCACGGTTCCGTCGCGGGCAAAGCCCGGATAGACATGCAGCAGGCCTTCCGGCTCGCGCATGTCGTCGATATAGGTTGCGGTGCCCTTGACATGCAGTTCAGCGCTGTCATGGGCGAGCCCGCGGCCCACGGTCTTGGTTTCGATGCCGCGCTTTGAGGCCACCATCAGGCCACCGCCAGGCGCTGGCCGGTGACACGTGTGCCGTTACCGGTTCCGGAGATTTCGAGCAG